>DRHD01000065.1 GCA_011049795.1 Porticoccus sp. | reverse complement strand
GTGCCCAGCCAACGTTCCAGACCATAGTCATAACCTGCGGGTTGGCGGTTTTCAGCCAGGAAGTATTCATTGCTGGTTCCGGTTGAACCGCGGAACACCGTGTCATTGTCTGTACCGGCACAGCAAACCGCAATCTTTCAGAAGATGCCATTACTGCTGCTAACCCCTATATTAACTATGCCAATTACGATACCAATAATGACGGCATAGTCAGTGGTAGTGAACTTTCTATTGTGGTGATCGTCGCCGGTTATGAAACAGCCTACTCTCCTTCATTATCACCCAGTGTATGGGGGCATAAATGGAGCCTACAGTACCCTTACCCTACTTTTGATGGGGTGACATTAGCCACCTATGCCCAATTTGGCGAACTCCATGCCACCAGCACATCCAATGAACACCAAGCCACCATGGGGATTATGGTTCACGAACTGGGTCACCTGACCTATAGCCTGCCAGATCTCTACGACACCGACGGTTCTTCAAATGGTATCGGCGCATTTGGCGTGATGGCCAGTGGTAGCTGGGGTCGTTCCAACACCAACGGTGACGCCTACCCCGGTGAAACACCGGTTAATGCCTCGGCCTGGACCAAATACCATATGAATTGGGTAGAAGGCTTTGAAGGCAACGGCACTGAATCCATTGCCGCCTCTGGCGGCGGTACAGACAATGACACGGTGTTCCGCGGTTCAACCGGAACCAGCAATGAATACTTCCTGGCTGAAAACCGCCAACCCGCAGGTTATGACTATGGTCTGGAACGTTGGCTGGGCACCAATTTTGGTGGCGGTCTGGCGATCTGGCATATTGATGACAATCTAGGCAGCAACTCCAATGACTCACATCGTCTGGTAGATTTGGAGGAAGCTGATGGCAGTTCCACTGCAAGCCGGAATGCAGCACTCTGGACGGGTACAAACGGCACATTGTTTGACGATGCCAGTAACCCAGACAGCAAGCTCTACAATGGTAGTGGCAGTGGCGTGACCCTCAGCAATATCTCCGCCTCAGCTTCAACCATGACCGTTAATTTTGGCACCCCAACTCCTACTATACCCACGGCGCCAACTAACCTGTCAGCTAATGCCACTTCGCACACAGAAATCAACTTAATCTGGAATGACAATTCATCCAATGAAGATGGTTTTAAAGTGGAGCGTTCCCTCGATGAAAGCAACTGGACAACGATTGCCAGCTCAGTCTCTGCCAACAGCCAGAGCTATAACGACACAGGCCTCGATCCAATCACAATCTATTACTACCGTGTGCTTGCCTTCAATACGGAAGGAGATTCCAGCTACACCAATACGGCCAGTGCCACCACCCAACAGGAACCTACGCCTCCCCCGGCAACACCCACTGGCCTAACGGCTACTGATGGTACTAATGGAACTGCCTCGTTGAGCTGGACAGATGTAGCCAACGAAACCGGCTACGAAATTCAGCGGGAGCAAGCCCACAAGAAAAGGGCGAACACCTGGAACGGTACTGCTATCGTAGGTACCACATCAGTAGGTGACACCTCACTGACTGATGAAAGTGGTGCGAACACCTTCCGCTATCGGGTAAGGGCCTTCAATGATAGTGGTTCATCAGCCTGGAGCGGATGGGCAGAAGTTACTGTTACCGGTGGTAGCGGTGGCGGGGGTAACGGCGGCGGCAACGGCGGTGGTGGCGGAGACAAGCCCTGCCGCGGTAAAAACTGTAGCCCATAAAATAACGGGGACTTTTGGGGAGTCTCTCAGGGGCCTGTAAAGGCCCCTTTCTTATGATTCTAGTTTTAGCTAGGTGCGACAATTTGTCGCATACCCTTCCTCTACTTTTCCCCTATCATGGCCGCCTGTTTTCAGTTACGCGTCGGCCCTGTTTATGCTATCTCTCAAGCACACCTTTATTGTCTGCTGCCTTGTGCTGGCCTCTCTACCTGCACTGGCTGACCACCCATCATTAGGGATTAACAATGGTTATGGCGGTGCTATTGTCGGTCAATCTGCGACAACATTACCTGAGGGCGCTTTCAGCTTTTCAATTAAACAGGAATATATTGAAAACAATACATTCTCTGACAGAAAGTTGGGCGAATTTGGTGAAGCCGGCCAAGATGTTCATAGTGTGGAATCGTTGGATGTCATCAACCTGAATGCCGCCTGGGGCTTCTCTAAAAAGCTGACCCTTGGCCTATCTCTGCCCGTCATCAGTCGCAATAACATTTCACAGGCACCGCATCATCATGAAGAGGAAGAGCATCACGACGACGATGATGATGACGAGTATCATGAAGAAGGTAGCCCCTCAGTTGACGCGCTTGGCGACTCATCAGGGATCGGCGACCTAACGGCTTACGGCCAATATCAATTTTTTTCCAGCGCTGACAACCGCCGCTTGGCTGCCATCTATTTTGGGGTCAAATTACCCACAGGAAAAACTGACCAAAAAACGGACCAAGGTGAAACTTTTGAAGCCGAACATCAACCTGGTTCCGGCTCTGTAGATGGTTTGCTCGGACTATCCTACAGCCAGCGCTTGAATCGTTGGTCACTGGACAGCAGTATTTTCGCCTCCCTGGCAACAGAGGGTACCCAGGACACAGATCTCGGTAATGCACTAAATTATGACCTGGCCCTGTCCCACCCGCTGATGGCCACAGGAGAATCTCACAGCCACCATAACCACCATCACTCCCCATCCTTAATAACAGCTGCCACGATAGTATTCGAGCTGAATGGAGAGTGGCGGGACAAAGTTGATGTGGATGGAACAACGCAGGCCCACACGGGAGGAAATCTTGTGTATCTCACTGCCGGTGTACGTGTGAACTTTGGCCGACAATGGTCAGCCACCCTGTCCGGAGGTATTCCCGTGGTCGAAAACCTAAATGGTCAGCAGTCCGACCCCAACTGGCGCGGAGGCCTAGTATTATCGCGGTCTTTCTAACCACCAAAGACCGAACTAACCGGTATACCGCAATAGAATACAGCTCTGCTATTTCGCTTCCAGAGAGCGGTCACAAGGGTGAATCTAGCTTAAATAGCCAAAATTCAACAATTATTCAGATTTTAGATAGACTATTAGTGTACTGATAAATTATTTGGGTCAGGTGCAATGGCTATTAATCTCGCTGATTTTTCAAAACGACTGGCAGCAGTTGTCGCCAGTATCGGTCAGGAATCACTCCCTGACCACTTGATGGTCTTTTTAAAAAAACAGGTCGACATTGATAATGCTGTTATCCTGTTTTACCACCGGGAGCAGCCTCCAAAGGTCACTTATAACGATTTACCGTCAATAAACCGCTCAACCCATATCACCCTATTCTTGAAAGGAGCTTACCTGTTAGACCCCTGTTATCGAGCTGCCAGAGAGGGTTTCAATGGCTATTATCAGCTGGATCAATTGGCACCGGCGGGCTTTAGAAAAAGTGAGTATTACAAAAATTATTTTCGTTATACGGGGCTCATCGATGAATGTGGTTATATTTTTAAATTAGGGCCTGATAACTTTCTCAATGTATCACTCGGGCGGGATGAATCTTCACAGCGCTTTAACCTGTCACAGCAACGTTTACTCAAAGAACTCACCCCGCTGATAAAGGAAATCTGTCTGACCCATTGGCGCACTCAGGACTTCTACGCTCAGAAAGACACTCACGGGCATATCGGCCACAGTGAAGACAGCCTCCATACACAACTTGAATCAGCGCTAAAAAGCTTTAGCACGTCTATCCTGACCGATAGAGAGTCTCAGGTAATCCAGCTTTTTCTTCATGGCCATTCGACAAAATCTATTGCTGAAAAATTGGGGATTTCACCAGAGACCGTGAAGCTGCACCGTAAAAACAGCTATGCAAAACTGGATGTGCGTTCTCAGGCAGAATTGTTTTTCTTGTTTATTGATGCGCTGTCTAGCATGGATAACTACACAGGCGGCGATCCATTAACTGGTTACCTGAATCACGAAAAATAACCCCTATCTTTTTCTTTTCTCTCAAAGACAGCAGCAACCACCTATTGCTGCCTACTAGAATAAGCACCAACCCCTATGGGGTATAGGGCTAATAACACTAGTGTCATAACCTGTGCGTACCTGACCACACTACAGGCGTCCTATGGCGGCTACTAACAAAACAGGTTTCAATCAATTTGATACCAAAGCGCTAAATCAGCAAGACAAGGCGCACCTACTGCATCCCTGGCAAGTTTTTGACGTGTTCAACAAAGAAGGGGCAATGCCAATTGTCGCGGGGGATGGGGCCTATATCTATGACAGCGATGGCAACCGATACCTTGATGCCGTCGGTGGGCTATGGTGTACCAATATCGGATTAGGCCGCAAAGACATGGCCGATGCCATTGCTGATCAAGTTTGCACCATGGCTTATGCTAACCCCTTTGTAGATATGACCAATGTCCCTGCGGTTAAGCTGGCGGCCAAACTGGCCGACCTAACACCAGGCGACCTAAACCATGTGATGTTTACCTGTAGTGGCTCCGCTGCGGTAGATACCGCGTTCAGACTAATACAGTTCTACCAAAACTGTCGTGGAAAACACGATAAAAAACATATTATTTCACGCAAAAATTCCTATCACGGCTCCACCTATGCGGCCATGTCCATTGGAGGAAAACCCGGTGATCACCCACCGGAATTCGACTTCATCACAGATACCATTCACCATATTTCCACACCTAATTTTTATCGTGCAGAACAGGTAGAAAACGAAACAGAATTTCTGGGTTTCTTGCTCAATGAATTGGAAGAAAAAATATTATCCATTGGACCAGAAAAAGTTGCCGCTTTTTTTTCCGAACCTGTTATGGGCGCAGGTGGTGTGATTATTCCACCCGAGGGTTATCACCAGGGCACCTGGAAAATATGCCAGAAATACGATGTGCTTTATGTGTCTGATGAAGTGGTCACTGGCTTTGGCCGACTCGGCCACTGGTTCAGCTCTAAAGAGGTATTTGGTATCCAACCAGACATTCTCATTTCAGCCAAAGGCATCACCTCCGGCTACCTCCCACTTGGCGCAGCCATTTACTCAGACCGCATTCATAATGTCATCAGCGAGGAAGGTAAAGGGCGTTGCTTCAGCCACGGCTTCACCTATTCAGGCCACCCCGTTGCCTGTGCCGCTGCCTTAAAGAATATTGAGATTATGGAACGAGAAAATATTCTCGATCATGTGAAACATATTGCGCCCTATTTCCTGGCTCAACTTAAAACCCTGCTGGATTTACCCATCGTCGGTGATGTCAGGGGCTGTGGTCTGATGGCCTGTGTTGAGTTTGTGAAGGACAAGCAGTCAAAAGAACGTTTTCCGGAAAAACTCGATATTGGAAAATGGATTTCTAACCAGGCTGATTCTCGGGGTCTTATTGTGCGCCCCATTGTGAACCTGAATGTGATGTCACCACCACTAATTATTAACCATGATCAGATTGACTATATTGTCAGCACCCTGCGGGAAAGCATTAGTAGCACGGTGGAAGAATTGATCGAAAAAGGTCACTTTTAAAATATTTTCTATGATCGAAACAGCTAAATCATCACCACGCTCGGCACTGGAAATCCATTAAATTCAGTGGCACAGCATGCTGTGTATGCACCCATATACGGGAGGTAAATCAGATCGCCTGACTGCAAATTATTTGGCAAAAGCTGGTTTTCAACACAAATGTCCAATGAATCACACGTGGGGCCTGCCAACGTCCAGTTAGCCATAACACCCTTACGATCACTGATGACCGGATAATGAAAACGATCGTTCAACTCCATCAGCCCGCTGTACACGCCGCTATCCAGATAAAGCCAACACTGCCCATGACGCACCGCAGTGCCAATCACTTGCGTCACCATGCACCCGGCCGAAGCCACTAAATTTCGTCCAGGCTCAGCCATGACCAGTATGTCCTTACCCACTGATCCAAGTTCCCTGCCAATCACTTCACCAATGACCTCTATGGTTGGCACCTCAGGGTTCATACACACAGGAAACCCGCCACCAAGGTTCAGCAAGCGCGGCTTCAGCCCCTGCTGCTGCATACCTTGAAAGAACTGCCGGGCAGAACGAATACCCTGCTGCCAATTGCTCACATTCAAGCACTGAGAACCCACGTGAAAGGTAATACCTGCCAAATCCATGTTTAACCGCACACATTCTGCAATCACTTCAGTTGAGTCCTTGAGGCCAGCACCAAACTTTTTATCCAATGGCCAGGCCGACCCTTTGTTGCTGATTTTAATCCGTAAATACAAACTGGCACCGGGGTATATCCGGTGGATTTTCTGTACCTCAGCAACGGAGTCTACGGCATACCACTGAATGCCCCGTTTATCGGCCTCACGCAAATACATATCTGACTTAATTGGGTTTGAATAAAAAATTTCTTCGCCCGGCACGCCTAATTCAAGCAATAACTCCAACTCTGCAAGAGAGGCAATTTCAAAACAAACCCCTTCCTCATGCAGTGTTTTTAACACTCGAACATCCGGATTAGATTTCACCGCAAAATGAGGGCGAATACCGGGCATCGCCCTTATAAAACGGTGGGCATTCGCTCTCAGTTGATCCTGACTAATAAACAGCGTGGGTTGCTTATAGCCCGACGATGCCACTCGTGAGCGAACATTTTTAAGAATATGTGAAACATCATCCACTGCATGGCTGTTTAAAAGGTTGGCTGAACTTCTGGACATAACAAAC
This sequence comes from Porticoccus sp., assembly GCA_011049795.1. The sequence goes on along the minus strand of DRHD01000065.1, from coordinate 10,473 downwards.
ATGGCCTCCCTAGGGACTCCATTACCCAGTGTAATCAGTGCAGATGGCAGTTTGTATGATCAGATGCTACAACTAGATATATATGTTTGATCATTTTGTTAAGTTAACTTGGCATTTTGTATGAAAACACCTCACATGAAAGCTCCTCACCTAAATACACGGCACCTAAAAGAGCTGGACAATCGACTGATTGAACTACTTCGAGCTAACAGTCGAGAAAGTATCGCGAACCTCTCAAGAAAACTGGGTGTCAGCCGCGCAACGGTAAAAGAGCATATGGAGACGCTGGAACGACGCAAGGTAATTCAGGGCTACACCATTCGCTTCCACCCAGAACATGAACAATGTCAGTTAAATGCCTATGTGATGATTTGTGCAGACCCCAGACTTATGCCATCGATTGTTCATCAAATAAAACAGCTACCCTCTGTGGAATCACTGCAAACCATTAGTGGAATCTACGATTTAATGACACTGATTATCTGTGAATCCACCCTGCAACTGGATCAGGTTATCGACAAAATCACCGAAATAGAGGGGGTTGAAAAAACCCTGACAAGTATTATTTTGGCCAGTAAGTTTCAGCGTTAGGGAGGCGCACTTCTCTGCCTCGATAAATCGGCATATACTGGTGAAATTGTCACTTACAGGATATGTAGATCGACAGAAGGAAACTCGTTAATGTTGTTAACGAGTTTGCGTATTTAGCACGGAAAGGATTCCATCACTTCTAAAAAATCCCTTCCAAATAAAAAATTAAAAGCCATCTCGAAATGCCATAAATGACAACGCGAGTTTGCTCCATATATAAATGTTAAGGCTATAAAATGAGAGCTTTTGTAATTATTCTTTGTATTATTGTTTCAAGTAATGCGACGGCATGTTTTGCCCCACCTTTAGAGCAACATGTCAGACCATTGGAGCTTATTAGCCGAACGGAACGAATTGTATTAGCAAAAGTTATAAATGCGTCTTCTGAAAAAAACTCTTACGAAGTGCTGTATAAGTTTGAAACAATAAAAACACTAAAAGGAAAAGTTCGTGATACTTTTACTATTGAAGGTCATCCCCTATATCAGGGAGGTATGACTAATTTCAATAATCATTCAGATCCAGATTTTTGGGAAGAGTCTTGGGGTAGAGAGTCTAATGATGCAGATTGTGAAATATACCCATCCTTTTCAGTTGGAGCCATATTTTTGATATTTTTGGATAGGCCATATCACAGTAAAAGCTTTGAAAATATAATTCTAACTAATGGTGATAAAAATATTAAAGATAAATGGTTGCAATATGTTGAGGAGCAGGTAAGCCTTAACACACTGTTACGTGTACCTAAAAATTAATATAAACCCTAAATCACCCCATCATCCCGCAACTGCTGTTGAGCGTCCTGATCCAAACCCAACAAGTCCCCGAGTACTTCCGCATTATGGCTGCCCACCTCTGGCCCCGGCCATTGGGTGCTTCCAGGTGTATCACTTAGCTTGGGAATCATCCCCGGAATTTTTAATGGTTCGCCATTAATCTCTACCTGCTCGAACAAACCTCGTTCATTAAAATGCGGGTCGGCCAACATATCTTCGGCATTGTAAATTGGCCCTGCGGGAACCCGGCTTTTATCCAGTGATTGGAGAATGTCCGCACTGGGCAGACTGCCACACCAGGCCGAGAGTGCCGCATCAATTTCCTGCTCGTGTTGAACGCGACCAGCGTTATCAGACAGTTGCGAATCATTGGCCATATCGGACCGGCCCGCTGCTTCCATCAGTCGTTTGAAAATTGAGTCACCATTGCCGCCAATCACTACATATTTACCATCGGCACAGCGATAGGTATTGGTGGGTACGATACCGGTTACCGTGGTTCCCGACGGTTCACGGATAACGCCTGCACCATCAAATTCTGGTATCACGCCCTCCAATAAATTAAACATGGCCTCATAGAGGGCTATATCGACGACCTGTCCTTCGCCACTCGACTGGCGCGACAACAGTGCCAGGGTAATACCGAATGCGGCGTGTAATCCGGCAATGCTATCGCCAATACTTAGGTTGGGGCGAACGGGTGCTTCACCTTTAAAGCCGTTGACGTAACGAAACCCGCTGATGCCTTCACACACGGAGGCGAAACCGGGTTTGTGTGCATAGGGGCCTGTCTGTCCGTAGCCGGAGATACGGGTATAGACCAATCCGGGGTTGGTGGGTTTAAAGCGCTCTGGCCCCAGCCCCCATTTTTCCATCACACCCGGGCGGAAATTTTCGATCAGCACATCCGCACCATCAATTAATTGGCCTGCTAATTCTCGGCCTTTCTCAGTTTTTAAATCCAAAGTAATGCATTTTTTGTTGCGACCTAAACTGCGCCACCACAGTGACGTACCATCTTTTATTACACGCCAGTTGCGCAGGGGGTCACCATCGCCAGGTGGCTCCACCTTAATAACCTCGGCACCGAAGTAAGCCAGCAATGAACCGGCAAAAGGACCTGCAAGTAATTGCCCCAACTCGATAACTCGATACCCCGAGAGCGGCTTTACATCAGTCACATTAATATCCTCAGTTAGTTATAGCAGCAGTGCCAACAGCAATGGCACTGCAACAAGAGCCATGACTGTAGAGGCAACCACAATACCAGCCACCGCATTGGGGTCGCGATCAAATTTTAGCGCCAGCAGGTAGTTAAACACGGCTGCCGGCATGATGGATTGTAGAAGCACCACATTTTTTGCTGTACCGGTGAGGCCCAACAGTGAAACAACAATCCAGGCGAACACCAAGCCTCCACCTATACGTAATACGGAAAATCCGATACTGCGCCACCACCCCGTAGTGGCTAAATTTGATAGGGAAACACCCAGTGTTATCAACATAAGAGGGATCGTGAACCCTGCCAGTAATGCCACCGTAGAATCAATCCAGAGGGGTAATGTTGTACCACTACTGAGCAACCAAAGCGCAACAACAATAGAGTAGATCAGTGGCTGCTTTGCCAAGTCCCTGAGCATGGGCACCAAGCCTTTATTAGCTCTAGACATTAGCGCCACACCACCCGTCATCAATGCGGTCATTTGTACGAGAAAAAAGGCTAATGCCAAAGCCAGCCCTTCCTCACCAAAGGCAAACAAACACAGTGGCAACCCCATATTGCCATTATTGGGAAAGACCACTGCTGATAATAGTGAGCGAACATCGCCGCCAGAATAGCGAATAACAAACACCGCCAAGGCCGCTGTTCCAATAAAGATCAATGATGCTGCCAAGGCAACCTGAGCAAATCCCTGCCCGGAGATTTCTGCCTGACTAATAGCAGATACGACCAGGCACGGTGCACCAATATTCATCACGGCCCGACTGACAAATTCTGCGGCATAGGGTGTGGAAGAACGCCCCCAAAAAACCCCAATAGCTGTACAAACCAAAACCGGTGCGATCACATTCCATAATTCAAACAGCATTTTTCTATGTTCACCTCATTTTTTATGTCAGCAACGCTATACTGATACTAACCAATTTGATAAATAACACTTGGCTATTTTGGCTGGAATGATTGTGCAACATACCGCATGGAACAATCTCCCACCAGCCGCCTCTAAGAACTTGTACTCATCAGCAGGCATGGGACGTATGGGCTTTTCCCAAAAAATATTAAACACTGCGCTGTTGGTAGCGTGCCTATTAACGGGCGCTGTAGCGGCGGCTGGCTCTCCGTCAGACCACCCCGGAACAAACAGTCCTGCAGTAAACAGCCCCGAAGTAAATAGTCCCACGACAAACAATCCCGTCGCAAACAGTCCCGAAGTAAATAGTCTCGCCATAAAAAACGACAGCCCAATCACCGAGCTTAACCATCTTGCACCACCTCATGTTGCACCACCTTCAGATGAACAACTTGGCCTGTCAGATGTCTTTGACATTAACTTCTCTATTGAAAATTACCAATCTGCCATTGAGCAACAGGAAAATGAAGCTGGCCCCTATGACCCCGCATTATCAGAATTGTCCTTTGGGCTAGGGAATGTCCTGCTGTACAACTACCGCTATGCAGAGGCTATTAGTGCCTATAAACGATCCATACACCTCCACCGGATCAATGATGGTATCTATAGCCTGTCCCAGGCCCCGATGTTACGCGGTATGATTAAGAGTCATATTGAACTGGGGCAGATCAAGGAAGCCTCTCAGAGTTACCACCAACTGTATTGGCTGCATGCAAAAACCTATGGAGCAAAAGATCCCAGGTTGATACCGCTGATGGATGAAATCGGTCAGTGGCATTTGAAAGCCTATGCCGAAACAGGTCTCCAAGAGGACATCTATCACCTCCAAACCGCCTCTCGCCTTTATCTATCCGCTATTGCGCTAACCACTGAGGCGTTAGGCTCTTTCAGTCTGCAATTAGTGGGGCCATTGAACAATCTGGCGCTGACAAGCTATTACTTTGCCGTTCATCGGTGGAATTATCCCGATGCATGGGGGAATAATGCCTCTTCTCCCTTTGGCTATCGATCATTTGGTCATAGTGAAGAAACACTAAGACGAGGCAACCTCTATCTAAATGGTCTCAAAAGCTATAGGAAGACTCTGGATATTTTTGAGAACAACCCTGACGCTCCTGCAGAAGATAAAGCTGCAACCCATGCTCAGCTAGGGGATTGGTATCTACTGTTTGGCTATCAGGATTTAGCGATGGAGGCCTACCATCAAGCACATTCTACTCTGAGAGGTATTGAGCAGAAAGACGTCATTCTGGAAACATTGTTCGGCACACCAAAAATGCTGCCCATCATCCAACAACAAACATTTAAGCCCCCAAGTGTTGATAGTAGTGCGCAACGCAAAAATCCTGAACATGATGACACCTCTTTATTCATTGAGCCTTATGTTAAGGTCGCGATTGATGTAACACCTGAAGGCCGAGTCACAAAAATTGATATTCTAAAAACCTACCCGGAGAATGCGCCAGGGTTAGAAGCTCGAGTAAAAAGGAGCCTGCACGTCAGTAAATTCAGACCGCGTTTTGCCGATGGTCATGCAGTGCTCACCCATGACTACCCCATTAAAATGCTTACACCTAATTAGTAAGGCAAACGTTTATGCGACTGATGACCGGACTTCTGACCTGCACACTGACCACAGCCATGGTCTTCCTGCTGACCAGCTGCCAGAGTCCCTCGCAATCCCAGAGCTCCTCGCAGTCCCAGAGCTCCTCGCAATCCCAGAGCTCCTCGGAGTCTCAGAGTTCCTCCACAAGCTCATCCAGCCCCTCTTCCGATACTGGGGAGGAGGGAGAGGAGGGAGAGGAAGGAGCAAGCACACCAGAGCAGCAAGCATCCAATGAACCGGCTAGTAATGAGCCTGCTAGTAATAGCCCAGGCGGCGAAGCGCCGGGCATGCCCGCAGGGGGGGCAGGTGGAGAGGTCATGAGCGATGAAGAAGCTGTATCCAGACTCGATGGACAGTTAGATGAGTCTATCGCTGTGTTTGACAGCATGATTATTAATGAAAGGGTTGCCGCTCAGGCTACCGAAAACGACCTCCCCGAAGATGACGAACTATGGGGAGACGACGAACCCCTATTTGAAGAAGCGGATATTTCAGAAAGCTCAGAGGGGCAGGAACAAGCCTCATCACCAACAACAGGAGGTGATGCCAGAGGAGATGATACCACCTCAACTGCTCGTGGTGCCGGAGATGGCACCATCATTTCTCGTAGCGGTGTTAGAGGTAGCGCTGTAAACACTCAAGCCCCTGCAGACGTGTCCGATGGGAGCGATGATGATATCGTCGCTCGACAAATCCGTGAAGCCGCTCTAAATGAAAAAGACCCAGTCTTACGCGAAAAACTCTGGGAAGAATACCGCAAATACAAACGAGGCCAATAAGCATTGTCTATCTCTATAAAGTATCTGTTCCAATGGTTAACCCTCTTGCTGGCCTCATCAGCACTGATTGCCTGTGGTGGCCAACGTGTGACCAGTACAATCATCACCCCGCTACAACAACAAACTGTTCAAGTGGAAGAGTCCCAGCTGCTGGATATCGCCATCCTGCCATTTGACCCGGGGCTTGACGATGCTGACGACGATGACATCACCGTACTACCGGCAGTACGTAATGCAGAAGCTCAATACCTGCCCAACAAACTGGCAGCGACCCTTCAGCAAACTGCCGCTTGGGGTGCTGTACGAGCAGTTCCCAGCCGCCAGACCATCGTTGATGTGTATGTGGATGGAACCATTGTTCATTCCGATGGAGAGACACTGACTCTAGATATCAGTGTTTCGGATTCCAGTAATCGCCACTGGTACAAAAAGTCCTACGGTGAAACCGTGGGGCAATATGCCTACGACAATAGCCGACAAACAAAGCGTGATCCCTTTCAGGGATTATTTAACCGTATTGCCAATGATTTACTTCAGTACAACCAGCAGTTAAGTTCGGAAGATGCCAAAAAACTGCGCACTATATCCGCTCTACGTTTTGCCCGTGATTTCTCACCCGAAACATTTAACAAACATATTAAAGAAACACCCGGTGGCCAGCTGGAAATACTTAGTTTGCCCGCACGAAATGACCCCACGCTTCTGCGTATTGAACGTATACGTGAGCGAGATTACCTCTATATTGATACCATGCAGGAGTACTATGATGCCTTCTCTCTCAAAATGGAGAGGCCTTATCAAGCATGGCGAATGAACAGCTATGAAGAGCTAGAGGCCGTACGCGAACTCAAACGCCAGTCCCGTAACCGCACGATTGGTGGCATTATCGCCATCGTGGCCGGCATTGCTGCCGCCGGAAATAATGGCGGCTCCTCCCAGTCTGCGGCAGCTGTATCCATCGGCGCAGGGGCGCTACTGATTAAGAGTGGGTTAGCGAAAAAAGCAGAGCTACAAATTCACAAAGATGCCTTAATAGAACTGGGGCAATCTCTTGAGGCAGCCGTTGAACCTCGTGTCATTGAGCTGGAAAACCGCACCATCACTCTGACGGGTAATGTGGAAGCCCAGTACGCTCAGTGGAAAGTGCTGTTACGGGATATTTATCAAGCTGAGCGCGGTGGAATCTAATCACAATGGACAGCAATAACGGCTTCGATCCGATCAAGCCAGCAGATATCGCCCTAACCCAATCTGCTACCGCCGCCAGAGAGAACAAGCTCCCCTGGCAACAACAGCCGATGACCTATATTGCGCTGGTCATCAGTATTCTTCTGGCATTGGCTATTATTTTTATTCTCCCATTGCTGATCAAACCCGCTGAAACACCCACTGTTATTATCGAGCCACAGGACACTCAACGACCCAGTGTTCGAGAAGCGCCCTTTCAAGATGCCCAACTGTCCAAGGCTCGCCGGGCCGCCCAGGACATCCTGAGCCAAATTCTCGAAAAACAAAATTTTCTTGAAAAGAAAAACATCCGCCTTTGGAATGAACCGGCATTCCAGGCGGCTCTGGATCAAGCCGCCGAAGGCGACAGTCTCTACCGGCAGCGGGAATTTTTAGGGGCACAGACCGCCTACCAAGAAGCACTGAGTCAGCTCGCTGCATTGGAAAAACACATACCAGATGAACTCTCCCAGGCTCTCGCCAACGGACACAAAGCCATGACTGAGGGTGATGCCAGCGGTGCCCGGCAATACTATGAACTCGCCCTGGCCATTGACCCCAGCAACAGTGAAGCAAAAACAGGCATCGATAGAACCGGCACATTGGATGAAGTAGTGATTTTACTCAGTCAGGCCAATGGTGCTCTAGAACAACAACAGCTGGAGCAGTCACAGGCAATTTTTCGGGAAGCCCTGACACTGGACCCACTGCACCCTATGGCCATTAGTGGCGTAGAGGAAACCTCCCGTCTCATCAAAGAAAGGGGTTTCAACAACGCGATGAGTCGAGGCTACAGCTCACTGGATAGCCAGCAATTCAATACCGCCAGCAAAATATTTAATGAGGCGTTAAAACTATACCCCGGCCACAAAGGGGCTCTTTCCGGCCTGGCTCAGGCAAACAATGCCGCGGCTCAACGCACCACCCAATCTCAGCTGGCTCAAGGCACAGCACTTGAATCCAAAGAGCAATGGCACAAAGCCAAGGATATCTACACCCGTATCCTGGCCCGAGACAGCTCCGTGATTGATGCGAAAATGGGGCAAATTCGCAGTTCAGCCCGAGCAGACCTCAGTGACGGTATTCAGACGATTCTTAGCAAACCCCTACGGCTGGCCTCCACTAGTGTTTATCAGCATGGTCAGCAATTACTCGCAGATGCCCAAGGTATAAGATCACCGGGCCCCAAACTAAGAGAGCAGATTAACCAGCTTGACCAACTGTTAAAAAATGCTCTCATGCCCGTCACCATTGAACTGCAATCTGACAATCGCACTGCCGTCACCCTGTTCAAAGTGGGAGAGCTTGGGCAGTTTGACCAAAAGCACCTATCTCTCACCCCCGGTAATTATGTGGCGCAGGGCAGCCGACCAGGCTATCGCGATGTGCGTGTTGAGTTTCAGGTGACATCAAAGGGGTTATCCAACCCTGTGATCGTGACCTGTAAGGAGCCGGTATCGTGACCGACAAAAACCGGGATGAATCACTCATAGCACCCGTCGAGTTCGCCCCGATGGAGGGGGGGAGCAAACGATCCAATTTCACGCTTCGACCAATAGCCATCATGACCGGGTTGGCTTTTCTGATCAGCCTGCTAGTGCTGTGGTTTTTGCTAACCGCTAAATCGGTGATTGTCAGTATCGACCCAGCCACAGCAGAGGTACACCTTGAAGGCGGCATCACCTTTGAACTGGCTGATCATTACCTGATACGACCGGGTGAATACCAGTTGATCGCCACGTCAGAGGGTTACCTGGATCTTAAGCAGTCATTTATCGTCAGTGAGGACGACAACCAGTTGTTGCCGCTGACATTGGAGAAGAAACCGGGGCACCTCCAAATAACCACCAGCCCTACCGACGCTGAAATATGGGTCGACGGACAACAGGTGGGTATCAGCCCCATGACGGTCACGCCTCTATCACCGGGTGGCCACCAACTGGAAATCAGGGCTCCACGCTATTACATCCATCAGTCCAATGTTGATATCGAAGGTCTGGACCACAACCAAAGCCTTAACATTGAACTCGACCCCGCCTGGGGCCAGATTCAGCTCAGCTCCATTCCACCTAATGCTGCGGTCACCATCAACAATAAACCTCGTGGTCATACACCGCTGACTACGGAACTCCTCACCACTGGTGGGATAGTGAGTATCGTATTGAAGGGTTACAAACCCTGGAATAAAGCGTTACAAGTGCCTCCGGGTGAAACACTGGCAGTCCCAGAAATCATCCTGGAGCCAGCAGATGGTGTAATCGAAGCGACCTCTACGCCCTCGGGGGCAACCATCACAATTGATGGGCAATATCGTGGTACCACGCCCATCACCCTGAAGGTGGCCGCCAATGAAAAACACCAAATATCACTCTTCCTTAATGGCTATACCACCAACAAGCGCTCCCTATTGCTAGCACCGGGAGAAACAGAAAAACTGACCATTTCGATGAAGGCTAACGTTGGGGGCATCAAGGTGCTGGCCTCACCCTCTGACGCCTCAGTATGGATTGAAGGTGTACGAAGAGGCACTGCGGGAAAAACCTTCCGCTTACCTGCACGTCCCCACCGAATTGATATCAAGAAGCCTGGGTACGTCAGCCAAACCAGAACCGTCACACCCCAGCCAAAACTGGATCAAGTGATTAGGGTGTCACTCCTCACTGAACAAGAAGCACGATGGGCTAGCATTCCCAAGGTCATTACCAGCCCCGGCAACCAGACCCTAAAGTTCTTTAAACCCAAAAACAAATTTGTCATGGGTGCTTCGCGACGAGAGTCGGGAAGACGTGCCAATGAGGTATTGCGGGACATCCAGCTAACGCGTCCCTTTTATCTCGCGACCAAGGAAGTCACGAACTCGGAATTCAAGCGCTTTCAACGCCAGCACAGCTCTCGCCATATCAATGGAAACACTCTGGATTTGCCGATGCAGCCAGTGGTTAATGTCAGTTGGCAGCAAGCAGCTGCCTACTGTAACTGGCTGAGCAAAAAGGGGGGATTGAAACTATTTTATAAAGAGGAACAAGGTAAAATAGTTGGAGAAGACATCAAAGCTAATGGTTACCGTCTACCAACAGAAGCTGAATGGGCCTGGGCTGCCCGAGTAACCGACAGTGGCATGAAGAAGCATATTTGGGGTAACCAGTTCCCTCCCACTACAGGAAATTTTGCTGATATCAGCGCAGGAAAAGTTATCGGTCGAGTGGTCATCAACTATAACGATAATTATCCCAGCTCGGCACCCGTGGGCAGCTTTCCCTCAAATCATAAGGGGATTTTTGATCTGGGGGGCAATGTGGCTGAGTGGGTGAATGACTACTACGGGATCGAGTTTAATCTCAGTATGACCGCAGACAAAGACC
>DRHD01000064.1 GCA_011049795.1 Porticoccus sp. | reverse complement strand
GGCCATCTTCGTTGTGATAGGTGGCGTAGACCGGGCACGCGGTTTCGCAAGGCGCCTGGTCGCAGTGTTGGCAGAGCATGGGAATAGAGCGCAGCTTGATATCGGGATACTCTCCCTCCCAGTAGCGCTCCAGGCGCAGCCATTTCATGTCTCGTCCCGCCTGGTAACCCTCCTTGCCGACAATGGGCAGATTGTTTTCCGCCTGGCAGGCGGTCACACAGGCGCTACAGCCGGTGCAACGGTCGAGATCGATTGCCATGCCCCAGCTGTAGTCGAGCTGGTTGTCGTAGCTCGGCTTGCGGTTCTGTTGCCAGCGTTCGCCCAGGCTGGGCGAGGATTTGTTGTCTGCGTTCTTATCGTTCTCACCTGCGTTTTTATCATTCTCAATAGTTGGCTCTTGCTTCATTTTCTCACCTCGTGGGTGGGGATCAGGTTGTTATTGCGCTCCGGGGGCTGAAGAATTTGTCGGCCCAGGGTGTGAGGGTGGCCATCGGTGCGAACCAGTGATACACGCCGACCGGTGCCGCGCAACTGCACCCGGGTGGCGGCCAGTGCCAGCTCTCCGGTGTGCTGGTCGACACTGTCAGTGATCAGGGCAAAGGGATTTGTGTCGGGATGTCCAGTATCTGTGAGCCCTTTGTAAGGTAAACCTAAGGGTATAGCGACAGTATCGGGGCGCAGCGCGGGGTAAAGCAGTAGCGGCAGGGTTAACTTGCCCACAGCGGAACTGATCTCGACCAGCTCGCCCTCCTGTAGTGATAGCTGTCGTGCTGTGTCGGGGTTGAGCTCCACCCAGGCGTCGTAGACCACCTTGGTCAGGGGGTCGGGTAACTCTTGCAGCCAGGGCAGGTGTGACCAGCGACCGTCCCCAAAGACCGGACTGAGGTAAGGGTAAAGCACAAAGGGGTAGCTGGCCTCGCTGCCGTTAAACTGCGGCTCCACGGTCTGGCTACTAATACCGGCGCTGTCTAAAAGGCTGGGCGACAGCGTCAAATTACGGTGAATTAACTCCGCTTGCCTGGTGCTTGCTGTTTCAGTACTTATTGTCTCACTGTCAGGTCTTTGTTTTACGCCGTCAGGGATAGCTTTCTCGCCCCAGACCCCAACCTGTAGTACCGATTGCCAAAACTGTTGAAAGTCCTCATCGAGACTGAGACTGTCTGGATTTCGTTGGCGGTACAGCTCACGCCACTGATTCTTTAGATAAATCTCGTAGCTGTCCCATGGAAGCGCCTGTCGAATATTACCGCCAAGTCCTTTTGCCAGCGTCAGGAGAATATCGCCACCACTGCGGGTATCGTAGAGCGGTTGAATCACCGGCTGTGCCAGTGCGCCAGTGCGGAAACCGACACCAGGCTCCGGCGCGCTATCGTCCCAATCCTCCAGATAACTGTGCAGTGGCAGTATCAGGTTGGCCTTGATACTGCTGCGGTTCATATGGGTACTAAGGGAGACAACAGTGGGAATTTTAGCGAGCGCGCTCTCTAGGCCGCTGGCTGTCGGAGAGTTTTGCAGGGGATCGGTATCGTAAAGAATCAGTAACTCGATTTCGCCGCGATCGGCACTCTTGATCAGGGATTGCAGCTGTTTGTAGTTGGCCTGCTTGGGGGCGGCCTCGGCACCGAATACCGGGGATGGATTCTGCAAGATGCCACCGGGGCGGTTGAGGTTGCCCCCGAAAAAATTCAACAGATTGATCGCCACTGCGGTGACAAAGCCGTTGCTGCCCTGCAGCGCACCACCGCCGGCAATAGCGAGACCGGGGCCGCTGCCGAAGTCTTCGGCCAGCTGTTTAAGCGTCGCAACGTCCAGGCCGCTGTCACGGCTAGCTCGCTGCAAACTGTAGGGCTGCAGTTGCTGTTCCCAGCTCTTGCGGTTATCACCGGTGTAAAAACCCTTTCGCAATAACTCTCCGCAAAGTGCCAGGGCCAGTACAGCTTCGCTGCCGGGACTGGTGGCCAGCCAATGATCGGCATTGGCACCGCTGAGGGAGAGGCGGGGTTCGATCTGAATCGTTTTGCCTCGGGAGTGGGTTTTTGGTGTAGCAACGCTATGGGCATTTATTTCGGTAGCGCTAAGGGCTTCTTGTTCAGTCACGCTAAAGGCTCCCTGCCGCATTACCCCAAAGGCTCTGGTGTACTGCATGGGTGACAGCCAGGTGGAGAGATAGTCGGCACCGAACGAAAGCAGCAGTGGTGAATGGGCAATATCGTAGTAGGGCAGCTGTTCGGTATTGAAGCAGTGACGGTTGGCGGCGTAGAGGTTGGTGTGGTTATCGTGGGTGTATTGCATTAAGTGAGGCGACCGCAGAGTATCCATAAAGCGTTTTTGCAGCCCGTAGAGATGCCCCTGTGTGCCGGTGGTCATCATCCAGACCCGATCGCCCTGCTGTTTTTCTACCAGCGACTTCAGCTGTTGGGTAATTTGGTTAAAGGCATTTTCCCAACTAATGGGCGAGTAGTTGCTGTTACTGTCAAGATTATGTGCAAGCGGCTGGGATATACGTTCAGGGTGATAGAGTTCCTGTACTCCCGACTGGCCGCGGGCACAGAGTCCGCCCTGATTAACCGGGTGCAGGGGATTACCCTCGATTTTTTTTACGCGTCCCTCCCGAACCCGGACCCGGATACCACAGCGGGCATCGCAACCTGCGCAAAGTGTGCTGTACCAGGTATCGACACCGGGACTGTACTCTTCCGGTGGCACGGGGTAGGGCACAAGCAATTCCATCGGGTGTTTGATCGCTTCGCCTAGAAGAAAGCCGGTGCCCACGCCCAGAGCACCGGTCCCCGCCAGTTGCAGAAATTCACGGCGATTGATACGCACCATAAGCCTTTACCTAACGTCTTGACCGGTTAACTTGCTTTTCTCTTTTCTCTTTTCTCTTTTCTCTTTTCTCTTTTCTCTTTTCTCTTTTCTCTTTTCTCTTTTCTCTTTTCTTTTTTCTTTTTTCTTTTTTCCCTAGTTATGACAGGTGGAGCACTGCTGTCCGTTTTTTACCTCGAGCTTCTGATGGCAATCCCGACACCAGCCCATCTGTAAGGACGCCACCTTTGTTACCCGCGCCATTGTGGCTACCTGACCGTGACAGGCGCTGCAATCTACACCTGCGGCGATATGTCGCTTGTGCGGAAAGTAGACAAAATCGGGCAGGTCGTGGACCTTGATCCAGGGGATAGGCTCTCGCGCCTGCCAGTACTCGAACAGTTTAGTGATCTCTGCATGTGTACGAATCATCGACTTATGGCAGTTGACGCATTTGTTGACACTGGGCACACCGGCACTGATGGAGCGGCGTGCGTAGATATGACAGTACTGGCAGGGAATGTCATTCTCGCCGGCGTGGGTTCGGTGGCTGAAGTTGATCGGTTGTATGGGACTGTCGTTGGAAAAAAAAGCCCCATTAATTCCATAGCCAGTATAGAGACCTGCCACCCCAATCGCTGTCAGCAATAACCCTTTTTTGATCGGGCCAAGAGCTGTTCGAATTGATACAGACACAACAGTCAGGCTCAGTGGGCGTCAATCAACTGCACTTTTTATCAACTGCATTTTCAATCAATAGCAATAGAGTGCCCTCATTCCAAAGTTAATTGTTTCGGTGTTTCCAAATAGGCGAAACCTCGATAACAGTCGTTGAAAAGATTATTTAAACGATTCTTTTTCGCATTAATGAAAGTCTAGTTGGGTTTTGGCGATGCGCAATTATTGCTGACCAGATGTCACGGGGAGTGAATGAGGCTATACATAAGATATCGTATATTGATTTGTGGGAGGTGCGACCATGGGAGCATTACTGTCCGTTCTGTTTGTGGCTTTTTGGTTGGGTTGTGTACCCCTGGCTTTTTCCGACAGTGATGTGGAAAAGGGGAAGGTGCTGTTCACTGTTTGCGCCAGCTGTCACGGTGCTGATGCCAGTGGCAACCAGGCGCTAAATGCACCGGCGTTAAAGGGGCTGCAGGGTTGGTATGTTGTACGCCAGCTGAAAAATTTTCGCGCCGGCCTGCGCGGCAGTGATCCCAAGGATACCTACGGGATGCAGATGCGCCCTATGGCACTGATCCTGGCTGATGATCAGGCGGTGGAGGATGTGGCGGCTTATATTGAATCATTAAGTCAGTAAGTTGAGGTCAGGTGTTCTTTTGGCGGAGTCCGATGCGATTAAGAAATGCTTGGCAGTGCTCGGGTTAGCGTGTCGTGACCTGACGTGCCACTTTCTTTAAATTCTGTGAACATGAATAAGTAGGGTCGAATAAGTAGGGTCAGGTACAACTTTTGCTGTCTAATAAGTAGAGGTAATAAGTAGGGTCAGGTACAACTTTTGCTGTCTTGTCTGGATGGTATAAGATTACAAAATATATTTTTACTGGTTACAAGGATGCAACCATGTCAAGGCTCCCTCGTTTTTGCCCGGTAGGGCTTGCCCAGCATATTATTCAAAGAGGCAATAATCGCAGTGTCTGCTTTGCCGATGAGCAAGACTTTTCTGCCTATGCTCATTGGTTGGAGGAGTATGCGGACAAATTTGAGGTGTCCATTCATGCTTGGGTATTTATGACCAATCATGTACATCTTCTTGCTACACCAGCCAAGGAGGATGGTGTTCAGTTATTGATGCAATCCTTAGGTAGGCGATATGTGCAGTATTTCAATTTTACTTATCGAAGAAGTGGGACTTTATGGGAAGGTAGATATAAATCCTGTGCAGTCCAACAAGAAGATTATCTGTTAGCTTGTTATCGCTATATTGAATTAAACCCCGTGAGGGCTGGCATGGTAACTGATCCATCTGATTATATATGGTCGAGTTACCGTAGTAATGGTTTGGGAGTGAAATCAACATTGTGTACGCCACATTCAGAATATATGGCACTAGGAGATAATTTAGAAAAGCGACTCTCAAGTTATCGTGAGTTATTGAAAGGGCAGGTTGATAGTGATTTGATCACGGATATTCGGCAATCAATCAACAGGGGGTTGCTTTTGGGGAGTGAGAGATTTAAGGATGAGGTCGAGTTACTTTATGGAAGGCGTGTAAAGCCAGCTAAAATGGGTAGGCCAAAGAAAAGTTGTACCTGACCCTACTTTTCTGGGCGAAAAGTGGAAGGGCGGTGCGCTGTTGACGAATTACTGGGACTTTGCTGGGGAGGATGATCGTGACGATGTAAGGCTGTCGAACCTGCAGTACCTTTATTACTACAGCCTCAGCGATACGGTGTCGATCGGCGCAGGTCCCAATATCATCATGGACTGGGAGCAAAGTGGTAGTGACCGCTTTACCGTACCCGTGGGACTGGGTATCAACAAGACCATCAATATAGGCAAGGTACCCGTCCGTTTTGGTATAGAGCTTATGTATTCTGTGCACCGCCCTGATGAGATTCCCGGCACGGAGTGGGATTTACGCTTCTATATTATCCCTGCAGTTCCATCGGCGCTGTTTGGCTGGATGAAGTAGAAAATACCACTTTTGTCTTGGAAGTAGTACCTGCCATAGGTACGAGAATGCATGACCAAAATGTACGAGTCCCCATTTCTGGTTCCCCGTGCATTTGGTAATGTGTTGAAAAATAAAGAATATTTCAACGAATTGGTGGAGGCGGCGGGAAACGTTTACACCTACATTGCTAGTAATTGTAAACTCTTAACTCATTGTTTTTAAGTGATTAATTTAAAATACGGGTTTGGATGTTGCTCGTACATTGTACGGGCAGAATGTACTAGAAATGTATGAGCCAGTTTGTCGGTAGTGATTGTTCAGCCGCAGCTGGTTTTGGGTTGATGTAAGTTGTGGTCTAGGTTGGATTAAATAGTGAAAGAGGGCGTTTACTTGGTGGCTTTGGCTTCTTATTCTGTCAATCTACAAAATCACAAGCCATCAGGCTTTGTGTCAAGGAAAGGTGTCTGCTAAGACATTGATTCTTCTAGACTATCTACTATGATCAATAGCCTAAGGGTTTAATAAGAATATTGCACTGAGGCTTGTTTTATCAGTAATTTAATCTTTTGGTAAATTTTCTAATCCTTTGATTTTAGAATTAAAACCTCCGACTTTTAGCATCAACTCTCCTCTGATACAGCGCCGTCGGCGTCGACTGACTGAAGCGTTAGCTGACGAACAACCACACGAAAAGGAGTATTTTATATGAAAATGCCTTTTAACTTAAAACACACATCAGCAATTATGATTGCTATCTCTATTTTGTCATACGGTTCACTGTCTCATGGACAGCAGTATTGGCATGGTGATAGCAGTGGTGTTGAGTGGTTTCCAACAGGCAAAAACCTGACCTACACAAAGTCAGACGAGCGTATCCACCCTTTATTGACTGAGCATTCACGCAAAATGGATCAGGGCATATTTAAAGTGGGTGATAATGCCTATATGGCTTACGGCTATGCACTGACATCACCTGTTTTTGTTGATGGCCCAACCGGTGTAATTATTATTGATCCGCCTGAAGATGTAGAAAAAGCAAAACAAACGTTGGCGGCATTCAGAAAGTACAGTAACAAACCTATAGTCGCTATTATGTATAGCCACTGGCATGTAGATCATTACGCTGGTGTGAGAGGTTATGTCAGTGATGAAGACGTAGAATCAGGAAATGTTAAAATTATCGCCCATGATACTTTCTTAGATACTGTTATCGCATCATCATCCGGTGGTGATGGACCTATTATTGGTGCACGGGTTGATTATTCTCTTGGTACATTGCTGGACTTGGGGCCAGAGGGTCGTATCAATGGCGGTTTAGGTCCTGATTTTGAATCGAATTTGATTACTTTAATTCCTCCAACGGATGTTTTTTCAAAAGAGCTTGATCTTGAGCTAGGTGGATTGAAAGTACATTTTGAATGGGTGCCTAGTGAAGCGTCAGATGAAATTATAGCTTGGTTTCCCGATCTCAAATTACTGCATACAGCTGAAGTGGTTCAGGGTGAATCTTTCCCCAATTTACATACTATTCGTGGCAGTAAGTATCGCGAACCTGAGCGTTGGTTTAAAACGATAGATAGTATGCGTCGTTTCCCCGCACAGTACATGATGTCATCGCATGGCCGTCCTGTTTCAGGGGTTGAGGATGTGGCAAATGTACTTACAAGTTACAGAGATGCCATTCAATATGTTTTTGATCAAACCATTCGTTACATGAACTTGGGGTATTTGCCTGATGAGTTAGTACAGGTTGTAACGTTACCTAAAGAACTTGCTGAACATCCTTGGCTGGGTGATTTCTATGGTGGCGTTAAACACTCTGTACGGCAAATATATGTTGGACAACTTGGTTGGTTTGAAGGCGACCCGACATTTCTTGATCCACTCAATAATATTGAAGCTTCCAAGCGATATATCAAATTAATGGGGGGGCAAGAAAATGTCATTTCTGAAGCAGAAAAAGCCACCGCCCAAGGAGACCATCAATGGTCAGCTGAACTGCTAACCCATGTTATTCGCCTTGATAAAAACAACATGACAGCGCGTCAGCTCAAGGCAAATAATTTACGAGAAATCGGATTTACTTTGATGAACAACAATTGGCGAAACTGGCATATGACTTCTGCATTAGAGTTAGAAGGGAAGCTCGATTACAGCAAGGCTATTAATCTTCAGGCTCCTGATCTAGTGAAAGTTTTTCCTTTAAGCGCCATTTTTGAAGGTCTTCGTTTCCGTGTTGACGGACAACGATTGGCAAAAGATAAAGTTAATATGACATTAGGTATCACTATTTCCGATACAAAAGATGAATTCTCCATGACTCTACGAAATGGCGTAATGGAGTTTATTGAAACAAAACCTGCCAACGCGGATATTCAATTAACATTAACCACAGCAACGTTAGCTTCTATCCTTACAAACTCACCAGCAGGAGATAAACATTCTCCATCACTACACGCCCCTATAGACAAGTTACATGCTGCTATTGAAAATGAGAATGTGGAAATAACAATAGGTGGCACAGACGATCTAAACAAATTCTTCTCGTATATTGATGCGCCAAATACCGAAAAATTCTCGATTACATTGAAGTAATTTTTTGGATAGATTCAGCTAACAAGTCAAAGCACTCGGACGCAGCAAAGCGGCGCCGGTGTTTGAGGCGTTAAGAAAACTACAGTATTCAATACAGGTCTTTTCGGAGTGTTAAGTTAGAAACAGCGTACAAGAATGTATGACCAAAATGTACGAGTCCCCATTTCTGGTTTCCCGTGCATTTGGTAATGTGTTGAAAAATAAAGAATATTTCAACGAATTGGTGGAGGCGGCGGGAAACGTTTACACCTACATTGCCAGTAATTGTAAACTCTTAACTCATTGTTTTTAAGCGATTAATTTAAAATACGGGTTTGGATGTTAGTCATACATTGTACGAGCAGAATGTGCTAGAAATGTATGAGTTACTTGTTAATCCTGTCAGCTTGGACTATAAAAAATCTCTGGCTTATTTCTTTACAATATGTTCAGTCAAGTTAGTTTTGCTGGTTTGGTGAGAAGATTAAGCTTAATAAAAAATCATAATGAGGGAATATCATGAATATAAAACCAATATTTATAACTACTGTACTCGCAGTTGCTGTATCAATTCCTGCTTATGGGGCATCCGCTAAATTTGCTGCTGGTTGGGACACTGATGTCGTAGCTGTAGGAGCATATTCTGATTGCGTTGACAGTACATGCTCAGGAAAGGAGACAAATACGAAAGCAGAGGTGGAGCTCGCTAAACTTCATGTTGGAGCACAAAAATCCATTTTGGTCGGTGTCTCATCTGAAATTGGTATTTGGATGTTGACTGAAGCCAAGGGTGGCAAAAATAGTACGGGGGATTTCAGCTCCTCGGCAATGACCGAAGGTAGTGTTGATGTGACTCTAACACTTATGACTGATGATGGTACAACATGCGATATCGCACCTGACAATTCTGTTACTCTCAAATCTGAAATGAGAAAATTAACAGTATCTGGTGGTGGTACGTTTGAGGATACCACTGACGAGTTTTGGATCAATGTAGCAATCGAAACAGACAGTAAAGGTGCCCATCATTTTGAATTCCTGGGTACAGAATGTGAGCAAGGTGAATATACGTTGACGGCTATTTTTGACTTGACTGCAATAGCTGAAGCTGGTGGCGTTGATTCTGCGGCTGATGTGGTCGTTACCTTGGGTGATCGAATGATCACCATGCAAGAGGTTCGAGCTGTCAGGGGAAGCCTTGTTAGTGATGATGACCCAGCCCAGCCT
>DRHD01000063.1 GCA_011049795.1 Porticoccus sp. | reverse complement strand
GTGTAAGCTTGTCCTTCATCGTACACATTTAGGAATACCAAGTTGAACGCTACCGTTCCAGGAGGAGATACTCGAGAGTCATCCAAAACTGCACCAATAATGTAGATATGACCACCCGGTTTGAGAGCTTTCCCGACATGTTCCAGCGCTCGTCTTGCTTCCTCAGGTCCTAGCACCTGGACGAAGGCACGAAGAGTGGCTGCATCATATGTTCCTTCTAGTTCCTCACGAACGACATCCAATGCCTTGACTTGGACACGCTCACTTGCTCCAGATTTGTCAACGAATTTCTGTGTAATTAGCACCACAGACTGTAAGTCCACAATAATCGCCTCCATTTGGGGGCAATTTTCAGCTAACGTGATAGCAAGACCACCCGAACCACCACCTACATCCACCAGAGCATGGTAGGAAGAAAAATCATAACGCTTTAGTAGAGCATATGCGGCCGCAATAGCGCCGGGATTTAACCCACGGAAGACTTGCTCCAATTCATCTATAGATGCTTTTTCGTAATCGTGCTTGGCCTGTGGTTTTCCAGTGCGAACAGAGGTATCTGTTTTTAGTTCCGCTTCCCACATGATTGACAATAGTTCATGCATGCCACCCAAATATGCTGGACTGCTACGCACCAAGAAATGGTTTGCCTCGTCTGTATTAGCAAAACGGTCACCGTCAATCTTCATTAACCCTGATGCTACTAAGGCATAAAGGACAGATCTTAATTTTGTGGCACCGACGCCAAGCGAATCAGCTATCTCCTCAGCAGTCAACGGGCCTGCACTAAGTGGTGAGAATACGTCAAGTTGACACCCAGCTAAAAAGGCAAATGCTGGATGAACTGCACTGGTGAGATTGAAAATTGTTGTCGGTCTTGGCGTCTTGGATTTCGCTGCCATGTTTTACCTCCTACTGTTTGTCATTAAGCTCTTAAACGTCCCTTCGATTGGAAAGCTCTGGTGAATGGACTTGTCTTGGCAGGCTAACAGGTGATTACCCTCCCGGTTGAGGTTCTTTCCATTTCATTCTAAATTATACATCTGACCCGGACAAGGTCTCTTCGCTAACAAGCCGGAACCAAACAGGGAAAACAAAATGATGGAAAGTCGCTCAATATAGGACGGGTCATAAAGCTCCCTACATATGTCGATACGAGGCAAGCCAAAAGGCTTCCTCAGACTAGAGAAACTAGCCAAGCGCAGAGCTTGCTCATGGGCAGCTTTCCCTCGGAAATATTTTAGCATGGTTTTTAGAGCAGTTACCCGACCACGTAGATTTGTGGTAAAAATATTGCTTGGTAGTGTATGAACAAAACGAACTCCAACATGGATGGAGACTAGCGATGTCCATTGAACTGCTCTCAAAGAAATATCAAGATGATTCTTTGGGTATCTTGAATTGCTACGACCGCATCTTTAATAAGGGACATGTGTACAAATGGTGCTTTGCCGAAGTTATGACCAGCTATCTATACCAACACGATATCCGTATCTTTGATTACCCCAAGTAGTTTACAGAACCGATGCGGGAAGTTATCCGAGCGAATTACGAAAAGATATTATCAGTCTAAACCTGGTATGTTATAATCAATCTTCAATCAGGCCATTGCTTGTTGTCCGTATTTTCCTGCTATGGATTTGAAAAATAATCTCGATGATTATTGATACATTTGCACCATTTAAAAGTTCTTACCATGGTTAATCAAAATATGGCGAAGCCATTGTTGTGTAAAAAATTGATCATTAATCAGTGCCTGAAAAATGAACTTCTTGTACAATGAGCAAGAAAATGCACCACGGATTAGGAGTAACAAAATGACAAAACCCCAAAAAATTAAAAGCGTCATCACCAGCGACATGGAGGGCCGCATCGAAACCTTCAATGAGGGCGCCGAGCACATCTTCGGATACAAAAGAGAGGAGGTTATCGGCAAAAAACGGGTCTCCCTTTTTTCTCCCGGACAGGTGGTTTTGGAGCACGTCCCCACCTGGTTGAAGATTGCCAGTGAAGAAGGGGAGTTCCGCACCAAAACTATCTTTTTACACCGTGACGGCACCCCAATCCCTGCTGAAATCCAGATCACCCCAACCTTTAAAGATGGCGAGCAAATCGGTTACTGCGGTATCACTGAAGTGCTGGATGACATCGATCCGGAAGAAGTGACTCCCAAAATCAGCGCGACGACAAAAATCTTCACCTGGCTGGTGATCACCCGCGCTCCGTTTTTGACCGCGATGATTATGCCAATATTAATAGGTTCTGCCTGGGTGGCATCCAAAGGATTGTCTGACCCTTTCCCCAGCATTCGTTTTTGGATGATCTTGCTTGGCGGGATTTTCCTGCAATTAGCGGCAAATACACTCAACGATTTCTTCGACTGGAAAAGCGGCACCGACCAAGCCAACAACGACTACTTCTTGCCCTACACTGGCGGCAGTCGCTCTCTTGAACTCGGATTGATCGATGAAAATTCTCTCTTCCGGTTTGGCCTGATTTCCATGTTGCTTTCGGCTACAATTGGCGTGGCACTGGCAGTCATTAGCGGACCGGGCATATTTGTGTTCGGCCTCATAGGGGCTTTCTCAGCCTATTACTATACCGCGCCTCCACTGCGGCTGGCAGCCCGTCGTGGCCTGGGAGAATTAACTATCGGTTTAAATTTCGGACCTTTAGCGACAGCCGGCACAGTTTACGCACTCACCGGGCAGGTAACGCCTGTTGATTTCTTGATCGGAGTACCGATAGGCTTGCTGGTGATAGCCATCCTTTGGATTAACCAATTCCCGGATGAGGATGCCGATAAAAAGACCGGCAAGATCAATTTAGTGGTCGTTCTGGGTAAACAACGGGCCAGGTGGGGCTACCTGTTGTTGATGTTGGCTGCTTTCAGTCTAACCCTCTACTGGTCACTGAAAAACATATTCCCGGACGGCACGATCCTTTTCCTGGGTGGTATACCGCTGGCAATTTATGCAAGTATCATCGTTATCCGTAGATTCGACGACCGCAACCTGGTCCGCGCAAACGTAACCACCATCCAATTGCATGTGCTGGGGGGGTTGTTAATGGCAATAGGATTATTGGTGAACGACCAGATCACTCGCTTCCTGGGCAGTTTATAACTTTGTTGCCCAAACTGGCTATACCTACTTAAACGGGTGGAAACCATCAGGGGGGCGATCCACTACTTCGTACCCCGGTTAAAACGTAAAACCCCGCCCGGTCCGGGTGACCAGGGCGGGGAAGTAAACTAAAATGTCCAAGTCGCTGCCAGGTGTCTGTTCTACGAACTTTCGATTGAAATATGAGCAACCATTATCTGTGGTACTTGCAGAAAGTGAGCATCTGTCGTTAGTAACTCTAAGCTGTGCTCCATTGCT
>DRHD01000062.1 GCA_011049795.1 Porticoccus sp. | reverse complement strand
TACACGCTGGCCGCACCTACCAACCCGGATATGAACGGGCTAGAGATAACGATGGTCACTACTACCGCCGCAGCTCATGTTGTGACAGGAGTGTATCTGCCTACAGGCACTACACTGACTTTCACGGCGGCTGCCGGTAATCAGGCTACGGCTCGGGCCTATAACGGGACATGGCATGTCGGTAATCTAACGGGCGTTACAATCGGTTAGACTGCCACAGTAGGCTAAACAAACTAAACATAGGGAACGCCGGGTGGTGAATATCCCGCCCGGCCATTACCTTAATTGGGATGAAAGGTAAAACATGAAAATCCAAGTATGGAAACGCTATGATGAAAACCGTGCTAAGAAGCCCATTGAAGAGGGCGTTTATAACGACGGTGATCGCAAATTGCAGGGACTTGCTCGCTATCTAATCGACAATGGCAACGCTCGTGAGTATGTTGAGCCTGTTGTGGAAGCCATAGAAGAGCCTGAAGAGTTGCAACCAGATTGGCCGCGCATTGAAGATGAGGCGCGAGACTTGACAGTCGAAAACGACAAAATTAGGAAAGCAAACGTGAAGCCCAAGCGGACACGGGCACGGAAGGCGAAAGCATAATGCGAAGATATAACCTACCACTACGTGAGGTGATAACACAAAGCGGCGGCGGTGCTTTCGTGGTTACATTGGCGGCTTACACAGCCAATGATGTTGTCGGCGGCTTGGCTAAAGTATTTTATGCTACTGGCGGCGGTGCGCTTTTGCGTGGCGTGTCGATACGTGATACCGCCCAACAAGACGAGCCATACATTATCCATATCTATCGCAGCGAACCGAGCACGATAGCCGATTCTGCCGCTTTTGCACCGACGGTTGACGATGCCGATTTAGAGACTGGCACGGTAACGGTTGCCGCCACAGACTATGTGACCGACCCCGGTTCAACATATAGCAAGGCATACGTAGCTATACCAGACGGCAATAACGAAATCCCTGAAAGTAGCGCGGGCACATTCTATGTTTATTTGCAATGCACTACCACGCCTGACTATGCGGCGGTTGGTGATCTAAAAGTTGAGTTTAACTACTGGACGGCATGATATGGGACTATCGCAATTTTATAGGATAGCGGCGGTTGGTGGCGCTCCTGCATTCCTACCCTCAGACATCGCAGGCTTGCAATTGTGGCTTGACGCTAATGATAGCGCTACACTGTTCCAAGACGCGGCCAAAACTACGGCGGCGGGGAACGGTGATGTTGTTGGGGCGTGGGCTGATAAATCGGGGCAAGGTAATGATGCAACACAGGCAACGACGAGTAAAAAGCCCACGCGGCAGGACGGTATTATTGGGGGATTGCCTGTTGTGCGCGGTGATGCTGGTGATGATTACCTAGCTACTAATACCGGGGCATTAACAGCCGAAACTATTTTCATAGTTGCCAAACATGCGGTTAATAATGCCTTAGGGATAATGGTTGATAGCACAGGCGCTGGTGATACTCGAATAGTTTATAGCCCCATAGTAAATAGAGTGATTTATAGTTATGATTTTGTTAACGCGATTGTATCATCTGGATTTACGGAAACCGACCCCATTATCATAACAGCGAAACACGACGGGGTGACAACCCTATCACTTAGTGTCAATAGCGATACACCTGTTACAGCGTCTAGGGCAGTCGATAGTCATACATATCTTCATTTATTGTCTCGTAGCAGTACAAGCATGCTCAATGGTGATATTGCGGAATTACTTATTTATGATAGTGAATTATCGGATGGTAATATTACATTGGTGGAAAATTATCTGAGTAATAAATGGGGAATAGCTCTATCATGACAGAATACATACACCGCTATTTCGTTTTTGTGCAATGGGACAAGCTAACACCTGCCAATGCACAAGCGAAAGCATGGGACCCAGACACAGGCGGCGAATTGACATTCGGTGGTGTCCGATTAAGCGCAGACGGGCAAGAGCCTCCAACCTATTCAGCATGTAATACGGCGGCAACGGATACCATGCGAACAAAGATATTAGCCGCTTTCACGCATGTCCCATTTTATAACATCTATTTGGCAGTTGATGGTTGGACATGGGAGACGGCGCTGGATGATGCTGGTTTGCAGGTTATTGAGGGGGAGGGTGTTGTGTAATGGCAAATATCAGCTATGTGACGCTAACCGAATTTAAGCGGCAATGGGGGATGAACAATGTCCTATAGTTATGCAGGCTACTATCAAATACGAGACTATGGAATTAATGCACTCTACCCTACCAGCATTGCCGATGCTGGCGACAGTACCAACGAGGTGGTGGCAACCGAGCGCCAGAACATCATGCGCATTGCGGCGGCGGTCACAAAGGCCATGAACAGACATATGGGATTAGACCAATACGCCGATTACATGCCGTTTTTAGGAGAACGTAATTATGATACCCGTGACCCTCGCGGCGGGCGGCCCGACCATATATCAGAGGACAGTTTGGAGCTTGAACTTGGTGCGCCGTTGTCCGAACTTACTATTTGCACACTTGGCGATGATACAAGCGTCACGGTTGGCACTGATGTATTGGGCGTACCATTTAACAGAACACCATCGTTTGCGCTGGCATTGTTTAACGCACCCGGTGTCTGGACACAATGGGCTACCGATTGGCGACAGTCTATCGAGATAACCGGTGTATGGTGTGAACGCCGACAATATGATACTGAGGGTTGGATAGATAGCGATGACGCGGTTGCCGATGCCGCCGGGTTGACTGCAACGGTTACTGAAATAACCGTCAACGCCGCTGATGGTGCGGATACTAACAATTATGCACCGCGCTTTGATATCGGACAATTGATACGATTGGAAAGCGAATATTGCATTATAACGGCAGTCAATTACTCAACCAAGAAGCTAACCGTAATACGCGGGGCACGGGGCACTACAGCCGCAACGCATGTTATCACAACACAGATTGATAGCTTTCAAGTTGAACCTGATATTATGCGAGCCTGTTCCATTGCGACAGCTTTTGAGTATGGACGCAAGGGTAAATTTGAGGCAATGACAGTGCAAGCAGGTGGGCAGTCTATTAACGTCTTACCTGATTTATGGCCAGCGTTGGCAATGGAATTGATGCCGACACCGTTAAGGATAGGGAGCGGCTGATGTTTAGTTTTGAGTTTGAGGCTGACACCGATATTATGCTAGCGTGGCATGATGCTATCGTGCAATCTCCGCAAACAACACGGGTGTTTATCGAAGGCACTGTGTTGGGTGATATACAGCGTAAAGTTAATATAGTTAATGTTTATCCCGGGCCGGTTGTCTACCCGATTGAATGGACAAGCCCGGAGCAAAAAGGTTATTATTTCGCGGTTGTAGTCCAACGCGATAACAATGGCAATATTATCCCTTACGAGCGGCGCGGAACATTTTTTGATGATGTGATAGTTGAGCTTGACCCGCTTAGTTTGAATTTGAAGATAACCAACCCTAACCCGGTAGCTCGTTATGTCATTGGTGATGACCAACAAAAGTTTCATGCTAATACGGGATGGGAAAACCCATCCGAGCAATACCTGGTCATATTCATAGAGGCGCAAGACGATATTATAGACACCTGGATTGAGATCATAGATTGGCGGAACTTAGCATGACCGTGCCATTAGATAGCTATTTCACACGGATAAACGCAATGGTTAAAGAGGCGTTATCTGATTACCGTGATACACCGGATAGAACGGTTGGTGATGGCGGCGCTAAATGGTTCGTGATTAAGCTAAACGCCATGCCCAAAGACCCTGGGCAAGCTAACAAGGTGAAAAAATACAAGATCACCTGGAACATCATGTTGGTGCATGGCGCGTCAAGCCTCGGCAATAAAGGTGTGATGCGAGCCTGGATGTATGCCGACATTGCAGCTATAAATAATTATTTTGAT
>DRHD01000061.1 GCA_011049795.1 Porticoccus sp. | reverse complement strand
CTTGGTGGTGGGCATGGTGGACACAACGGCCTAAAGGATACGATTAAAGCGCTGGGCAACAGCCGTGATTTTGCCCGACTACGTATCGGTATTGGTCACCCGGGACACGCCAGTGAAGTGGTTAACTTTGTGCTGCGAAAAGCACCACAAAGCGAACAACAACTCATTAACCAGAGTATCGATGACGCTATTCGTGCCATGCCCCTAGTCGCCACCGGGCAATGGAATAGCGCCATGAAAGAGCTACATTCACAGTAAAACAATTAATCTGCTGGCCGGGTATTTAGGCCACTGACATTTGAGAGTATGAGCAATGGGTTTTAACTGCGGTATCGTCGGCCTCCCCAATGTAGGCAAGTCCACCCTTTTCAATGCACTGACCAAAGCAGGCATTGATGCGGCAAACTTTCCGTTCTGCACCATTGAACCCAATACTGGGATCGTTCCCATTCCAGACCCCCGCCAAGATAACTTGGCCAAAATCGTCAAACCCGAACGAGTCGTACCCACCACCATGGAGTTTGTGGACATTGCAGGCTTGGTTGCAGGTGCGTCCAAGGGAGAAGGTCTTGGCAACCAATTTCTCGCTAACATTCGTGAAACTGATGCTATTGCCCATGTCGTTCGCTGCTTTGATGACGAAAATGTTGTTCATGTAGAAGGCAAGATTGATCCCATTTCCGATATTGAGATTATCAATACCGAGTTGGCGCTATCAGATTTAGAAGCGGTAGAAAAAGCCCTGCAACGAGCAGCCAAGGCGGTAAAAGGCCAGGACAAAGATGCCGTAGCGCTAAAAGTAGTACTCGAAAAAGTCCTGCCACATCTGAATGAGGCCAAACCACTGCGTGCAATGGACCTCGACCAAGATGAACTGAAAACGATTAAGCCCTTAAACCTACTTACGCTGAAGCCCACCATGTACATCGCCAATGTCGATGAGGATGGCTTTGACAACAACCCTTACCTGGACACCGTGTCCTCCATAGCTGAAGCAGAAAATGCGGTGGTTGTACCTATTTGCAATAAGCTGGAATCAGAAATTGCCGAACTGGATGACGATGAGAAATTAGACTTTCTTCAGGAAATGGGCATGGGTGAACCGGGGCTCAACCGTGTCATCCGTGGTGGCTACACATTATTGGGGCTTCAAACCTACTTCACAGCGGGTGTTAAAGAAGTTCGCGCATGGACAATCCCTATCGGTGCCACAGCGCCGCAATCTGCCGGTAAAATTCATACTGATTTTGAAAAGGGCTTTATCCGCGCGGAAGTCATTGCTTACGATGATTTTATTACTCACAAGGGTGAGCAGGGTGCTAAAGATGCCGGAAAATGGCGCTTGGAAGGCAAAGATTATATTGTCGCTGATGGTGATGTCATCCACTTCCGCTTTAATGTATAGCACCGACAATTTATAGCACCGATCTAGCAATGCCTCTTCTCTCAAAATAGTCCTGTGCAGGGTTTCTAGAATATGGCTTCTATAATGAAGCTATGATAAAACCGGCAAGTCTGGCAAAACTATTCGCCCTTCTTATACTCATCAGTATTCTGCTGGTGATCATAGCTACCCTCTTTATTCCCGGGCTTGGCGTCAGTAATTATCGAGTGCTATTCAATACAATGTTTGGTGTAGGGTCTCCGACTAATACACCAAAAACAGTCCATACACTCACCACCCCACCAGGGTACAACATTTCTATTTTTGCCGACCACATTTCGAATGCAAGACTACTTAAAATCACCCCGACAGGAGCGCTACTGGTTAGCTCCCCAAGTAAAGGTACCGTTTACCTATTGAACGATAGCAATGGTGATGGCCAGGCTGACATAACCACCCCATTAGTCAGTGGGCTCAGCCGCCCCCACGGGATCGACCTCTACGACGACGGTAAAAACACCTGGCTCTACATTGCAGAAACCCATGCCATTGGCCGAATCAATATTAACTGGGACACCAACAAAGTCACGGGTAATTATGAGCGGCTGATCACCGACCTTCCCAAGGGCGGCAACCACTGGACCAAGACCATCCGCTTTGGCCCTGATGGATGGCTCTATCTGACAGCAGGTTCCAGCTGTAATGTTTGCGAGGAAACAGATAATCGCCGTGCATCCATGATGCGCTTTCGACCTGACGGCACCAATGGACAAATTTACGCCACAGGGCTTAGAAACAGTGTGGGGTTTGACTGGGCACCCTGGAACAACAACCTCTACGCCACCGACAATGGTAGAGACCTACTCGGCGACAACTTTCCCCCTTGTGAACTCAACAAAATAGAACAGAGTGGTTTCTACGGCTGGCCTTATATCAACGGTTTTGGCGACCTGGACCCCCATTATGGCGAGGGCAAGGAAGCACTGCTAAAACAGAGTATTTCACCCAGCTTTGGCTTTCGGGCCCACAATGCACCGCTGGGTATACACTTTCTCCGCCACCCTTCTCGTCCAGACAAGTATCAACACACCGCATTGGTTGCCCTGCATGGGTCATGGAATCGTAGCGAACCCGACGGTTATAAAGTCATCGCTCTACACTGGGATAAGCAAGACAACATCACCAGCGAAGATTTTGTCTCCAACTTTCTACAAGCAGATGGCCGGATCATAGGCCGCCCGGTGGATATAGAAGAGGGCCCCGATGGCAGCATCTATATATCGGATGATTACACCGGGACTATCTATCGTGTGCTATATAAATAAGGTATCAGAGGAAAGTCATCATGTACCTGAAAGAAACAACCACCAGTCATCTGGTCGAGATACTGTCAATGCAAGAGCTATTTGACCCCTTTCATCACGATATCTCAGCGCGATATCACTACGGTGAGGAGGCTCAGGACCCAGAAACCTTTGCCAAGGATAATCTGGTATTTCTCTCCGGCGAAGCGCTGCCACAATGCTGGCTAAATCCACACTACAGAGATAATGAAATAGCCAAGAAGAGCTGAGAGCCAAAGGCCATAAGCACCT
>DRHD01000060.1 GCA_011049795.1 Porticoccus sp. | reverse complement strand
GCGCACAATATAGAAGCCTCTACTTCAATATATGCGCGGCATAGGCTACTTTAAAGGCAGTTTCCTGAAACACTTTTAATCCAGTATCTGAGAACGGGATAGGTATTGGCTTTTCCGACAGTGCGGATTTAATTTGTGTTGGCGAGAGCACAGCGACATCTAAATCCGCAATGAGTTGAATGGCGGCCTCCAGCTTAAAGCTGATGGCCCCACCCGCAAATTTGCCCTTAGTCATACGCTCTCTGATAGCCACTTTATTCACGCTGTAATCGCCCATCAGTTTGGTAAATGCAAATTGAAACTGCCTTTAAAGTAGCCTATGCCGCGCATATATTGAAGTAGAGGCTTCTATATTGTGCGCTAGTCTGCCACCAAACAATAAGAGCACGTTCCGTATTCTTCAGCAGCCAAAATTAAGCTTTAGGTTTTCAATAATGTTGCCGATAATTTAACAGGTATGCCGGCTGTCCAACCGGCACTTTGATGATTTGTAATCTGCCCTCTTGGAAAATAGCCTGTGTCATTTGGCTCCAAGGTGCTGGGTATCCATTAATGTATCAGTCCATTAAATTGAAAAGGTAGGTAAGCGGGTGATTGAGTTTGATCAAAGTACGCTCGAGGCACCCAGTGAAGGCCTTGTTCTATACTCGAAAGGCATTGATGCAGGCAGTGATATTGGTTACCAGCGTGCGACAAAGCGCGTTGCACTAACAAGAGAGGTTTCAGTTATTCCTGTAGATAGTGCGGCCAAGCCAACGGGTGAGCCCTTTGTAGCGGTGACCCGAAATCTCTCTGCTGCAGGGGTGTCGATTATGCATACTGAACCTGTTAAAGATAACTTCATTGTCGTCGAGCTATCTTCAAAAGTGGGTAATCGATTACAGGTGCTTGTGGAGGTTCTTCGTTGCAGAAGGCGTAGAGTATCTTTTTATGAAATCAGCGGGCGTATTATACGTAAGCTCGACACGGATACTTAGCGGTCTGACTCCTTACCCTTAGCTCTCTAGAAACATTCTTTTTTAGGGGTTGTCCTAGGCAAGTGGTTTTATCTAGGGCCGCCCTCTTTGTGTTGCTAAGTAGGATTTGATAAAACCTGCCATAGTTAATACTTAGCCTTTTCCTCATGGGTCAGAATGGGGCACCGACTTTGGCTTCACACCTCTCTGTCATCCATTAAAAAGACCTTAGAGCATAGTTCTAAAAGAAGCTCGGTAGGTACTGAACCAACGCGTTTACCCTGTATTTGCCCATTTGATGTGCATATAGCGGATATAGGGCCGTAATCACCGGGTTTGGGCTAGTATTCAGACTACGCTTTGATAAGATGCGCCATTTTTCACCGGGAAACCTCCATGTTTAGCCTGATCGTCAGCAAAGAATCCAATGTAAAGAATGACTTATTGTCAGGATTGACCGTTGCTTTGGCGTTAGTCCCCGAGGCGGTGGCCTTTGCTTTTGTGGCCGGGGTGGCTCCTATGGTGGGTTTGTATGCGGCCTTTATGATGGGGTTGGCTGCCGCTATATTTGGTGGTCGTCCCGGTATGATTTCTGGTGCCACGGGTGCAATGGCCGTAGTGGTGGTCGCGTTGGTCGCAAGTCACGGTGTGCAATACCTGTTTGCAGCCGTACTGTTGGCGGGACTGTTTCAAATGATGTTTGGGGTATTTCGCCTGGGTAAATTTATCCGCCTAGTTCCTTACCCGGTGATGTTGGGTTTTGTTAACGGCTTGGCCATTGTGATTTTGTTGGCTCAGCTCGGTCAGTTTAAGGTTCCGGATGCTCTCGGTGCGATGGACTGGATGCAGGGCAGTCAGCTTTATTTGATGTTGGGCCTTGTGGCATTGACCATGGCCATTATTCACTTTTTACCTAAATTGACCACGGCGGTACCCGCATCGTTAGTCGCTATTATTGTGGTGACATTGCTGGTTCATGGTTTGGATTTAGATGCCCGCACTGTCATTGATTTTGTTCGAGGTATGCTGCCCGCTGAAGAGCAGGCAACAGCAAGTTTGGAGGGTAGCTTGCCAAGCTTTGCTATTCCCATGGTGCCTTTTACCCTAGAGACCCTAAAAATTATTGGCCCTTATGCGGTCATTCTGGCGCTGGTTGGCTTGATTGAATCGTTGCTGACCCTGTCTCTGATCGATGACCTGACCAATACCCGTGGTAGCGGTAACCGTGAGTGTATCGGCCAGGGGTTAGGTAATACGGTTAATGGTTTCTTTGGTGGTATGGGCGGTTGCGCCATGATCGGCCAGAGCATGATCAATATTAATTCCGGTGGTCGTGGACGCTTGTCAGGCATTACCGCAGCGTTGGTACTGCTGAGTTGTATTTTGTTTGTTGCCAATCTGATTGAGATGGTTCCACTGGCTGCGTTGGTAGGCGTGATGTTCATGGTGGTGTTGGGTACGTTTGAGTGGGCCTCATTCCGTATCTTCCGGGCCATGCAGCGAAGCGATGCGTTTATTTCCATTTTGGTGGCGTTGGTAACCGTCTTTACAGATTTGGCCATTGCCGTGATTGTGGGTGTGATTGTCTCAGCGCTGGTGTTCGCCTGGGAGCATGCCAAACATATTGCGGTTACGACTTATACGGATGAGGACGGCTGGAAAGTCTACGAGCTTGAAGGCCCTATATTCTTTGGTTCAGTGAGCAACTTTAAAGAATTGTTTTCACCCGATGATGATCCTGACGATGTGGTGATTGAGTTTAAAAAAGCACGGGTGTCCGACTCCTCTGCTATTGAAGCCCTTCATGGCTTGGCCCATAAGTATCAAAAGCTGGGCAAGAAACTACACCTTCGCCACCTCAGCCAGGACTGTTTACAGTTGCTGGATGATGCTGCGCGCTATGTGGAAATCAATATTAATGAAGACCCGCGTTACAAAGTGGCAACGGATGCTTTTGATTAAGAATTAGCGCCGACTCTTCTGTCATTATAAAATACCAGCTGTGTTTAATACCAGTAACAGTTACTTCGAGCCAATAATTTTCCGAGTCAAAGCACGGGCTAGATAACGTGCTTTGGTGGAGCGATCGAAGTGTTTGTATCTGTTTTTTACTGCCCCGTCCATAAACGCTGTGTGCTTGCTGTAGTCAATGTGAACATCCACAACAACAGGCTTGTTGTCTGCCGCCAGACGGAACGCGGTGTCTAGCGCTGGCTGTAGCTGACTGTCATCCTCTATAGCGACATACTCACAACCGACGGCATGTGAAAAAGCAATCCAGTCAGCTTCTCCCAGTTTGGTACAGGTTTTCCGCTTGTAGGGGATTTCTTGAGCCTGAGCGATTTGGGCTAGCTCACCATCGTTAAACAGAAAATAGATCACCCCAAGGTTGTACTTGCTGGCAGTGAGCGCTTCCATGCCAGTCATCAACATGGCGCCATCACCGATGATCCCGACTACAGCGGTATCTGGGTGGGATAATTTCAGCGCATTTACGGCGGGCACACAATAGCCCATGGCATTGAAATCAGTGGGAGAGATAAACCCACCCACCCGGTGTATGGGTAACAATTCCGCAGACAGGTAAGTGTGGTTGCCATTATCACAGGCGATTAATGCATCATCGGGTAGTCTTTCCCTGAGGGCATTAAAGAAATTGGCGGGATTAACTCGATCAGTCTTATGTTGGCGCCAGGTTGTCCGGTAGCTGTGTTTGTCGGACGCAATTTGCTGGGTGAGCGCTTCGCTATCACGGGGTGTTGTTTGTCTACTAGTAATCTTTTCCAGTAGGATTTTTGCAATTTCCGGTGCATCTCCCTGCAAAGTAATAGTGGCTGGGTAGTTGGCATTGAAGACGGCTGAATTGATATCCACATGAATCAGGTTTTCAGGTGGCACCATGCTGAAATTGCCTGTGGGGATTTCAGAGAACCGGGTGGCAATGGCCAGCAGACAGTCACAATCTTGAAAGGCATTTTGGGCTGCGGGTACAGAGGAGGGGCCAAATCCCATCCCCGTGTGCAATGGGTGGTTGGCTGGGAAAACACTCAGTCCCTGAAGAGTCGTGGCGACGGGCGTGGCCAAATGTGTCGCCAGAGCCTGAATGGTATCGCTTGCCCCCTTGGCGCCCCAGCCGACGAAAATACCCGGGTTTTTGGCGGCAAGCAGCATGCTAACCGCGGCTTCAACCGCTTTCATGTCCGGCGCTGGTGTAGTTGGCTGCGCGTTGAATATGGGCAGCTCCCCGGTTTCATCGTTGGCAAGTTGAACATTGATCGGAATTTCAATAAATACAGGCCCAGGTTCACCTTCTAGGGCAGTACGGTAGGCCTCGAAAAGAGTTGGGGCAATATCAGCGTGGTTTTCCACGAGAAAAGTGGCTTTGGTAATTGGTGCGAGCAGGGCATGGTGATCGATGTCTTGCGCCTGAAAATGGTTGTCGGAGCTACGGTCAATTCCGCCAGCAATAATTAACAGTGGAATCCCATCGAGAAAGGCTTCACCGATGCCACTGGCGGCATGGGTAATACCGGCACCGGGAACAATAACCAATGTGCCAATGGTGTTTGTGGTACGGCTTACTGCATCGGCCATGAATGCGGCAGAGACTTCATGGGTGACTAGGCAGGGCGAGATCTGTTCCGATTGGTCCAGCTCGTCGTAAATGGGGGTGTTGTGTAAACCTGGAATGCCAAAGGTATGGGTCACTCCAATGCGTTCCAATGCGTATCGGGTTAGCCATGCCCCGGTTTTTTTCACGTGGTTCCCTCAGTGTTTATAGCTATAGTTCTGTAGCCCCTAATCTTAAAGTAACGAAAAGTTTTACAGTAACGAATAGTCTTAAAATAACAAATAGTTCTAAGTAACTAATTCACCCATGCTATTGACTGAGACTAGCTTCGTCAACGCATATGAAAATACAGGTAAACAAGTACCAGAAATTTAATTATCTCTCGCTAAGAAAGGCGCTGCTGTGTGCCATATCCCAGTTGATATAGCACGAGAGTTCAGTGGCTAATTTGTGTGGAGATGGGATGAATTCTAATGGGGTTGTCGTTAGGAGACAGTCCCAGTGGTACGAACCCGTTTGGCACCTTTAATTACCGGCGCGCGTTTGGCCGCTTTGTGATGCTCGATAC
This sequence comes from Porticoccus sp., assembly GCA_011049795.1. Next base: position 2,215 of record DRHD01000060.1, on the reverse strand, counting down.
GAGCATCAATGATATTTTTCAGCGCAATCAGCATACCGGCAACCAGAAAAGCACCGGGGGGGAGGACTGCTATAAGAAACCCGTAACCTTCACCGAAAAGGTGCAGAGTCCAATTTTCAGCAACAGGCCCAAAGATGAGGTGCATGTTGTCAAACAGTGTGCCACTGCCAAGAATTTCCCGAATGGCACCAATCATTAACAATACGATGCCAAAGCCTGCGCCCATCATGAAGCCATCAAGGGCGGCAGCGCCGACGTTATTTTTACAGGCAAAGGCCTCCGCACGACCGAGAATGGCACAGTTGGTAACGATCAGCGGGATAAAGATACCCAGAATCAGGTACAGCTCATAGGTGAAGGCCTGCATCAGTAGTTCGGTACAAGTGGTAAAGGTGGCAATAATCATCACAAAGGCGGGGATTTTTACTGCATCTGAAACCCGTTTGCGTATCAGTGATACCACAACATTAGAGCCAATGAGTACCAGCATGGTTGCCAGGCCCAATCCCAGTGCATTGACCACTGAGCCGGTAACCGCCAGTAGGGGGCATAGCCCCAGCAGTTGAACCAGAGCGGCATTGTTCTTCCAGAGACCGTTGGAAGTGATTTCGCGATAGGAAATATCAGTCATTGGTCGATGCCTCTGCCGGAATCAGTTGTGGTGCTGACTCAGGGGTTGAAGTGGGAGTTAGTTCCGGGGTTGCCTCCGATGACATTACTGCGGATTGTTTTGCCGCTTTAAGGAGACGCTTCCGATCTTCCTTATAGTATTGCAGGGTTTTCAACACTTGCTGTACCACCGCGCGAGGGGTAATAGTTGCTCCGGTGAATTGATCAAAGGCCCCTTTGTCCTTTTTCACTTTCCAGCCTTCCAGTTTAGGGTTCGTCAGAGATTTTCCGTTAAAACCAAGAATCCAGTCATTCTTCTTGAGGTCTATTTTATCACCAAGCCCCGGTGTTTCACGGTGAGAGATAACTCTGACGCCAGCAACTGTGCCATCTACATTACCATTTATATGATTATCTACATTGATCCCTACAATCATTTGAATATCGCCAGTGTAACCATCGGGCGCCACGGCGGGAATAATCACGGCTACCAGCTCACCACCCTTTCTGGCGATATTAACCTGGCCATTCTCAATACCCAGGGTAGGCCAATAGGTAGGTGGAATATCCAGTGTATCTATCAATAAGTCATTGTTGTGCCGTTCGAGTGGCACAATTTCCAGCAGTGCCCGCTTGGCAACTTCACGCTTGGCTTCGGCGATACGATCTTTGGTGCCCAAGTTTGTAGTGGCAAGCAATGCCGCCGTCACCAGAGCGAACAGGCCTAGTGCAATACTGTTAAAGCGAATGGATTTGCCCAGCATAATCTAGTCCTTTTTCTCCGTGGCTTTTTCAGTAGCCCTGCGTGGTTTTTTATGACCATAGGTACGCGGCAGGGTGTAATTATCGATAAGGGGTGCGGCAAAGTTCATCAGTAGTACAGCGAAGGCTACAGCATCCGGGTAGCTGCCCCAGGTGCGGATAATAAATATCAGTACACCAATTAATGCGCCATAGATCAGACGCCCACGGTTACTCGTGGCAGAGGTGACCGGATCGGTCACGATAAAGAATGCGCCGAGCATGGTGGCACCACTGAGCAGGTGCATCAGGGGTGAACCGTGACTGGAAGAACTGCCGCCATCGTAAAACAGGGCTGAGCACACGACTAGGGCACCCAGCATGGCCACAGGGGCATGCCAGGTAAATACTTTGCGATATAGCAAGAAGCAGCCTCCGGCAAGAAAACCGAGATTGGCCCATTCCCAACCGACACCGGCCCAATTGGCACGGCTGTACAGGGGGTCTTTCTGGTAGAGCTGTTCTACCAGTAAACCCGTATTGTGCTTGAAGGTGTCCAGTGGTGTGGCAGCGGTAAACGCATCGATACCTTCAGCATTTAAGAAGGGCAGTACCATTTGTAATGACTGCCATAAACTGGGTGCACTGGAGCCGTCAGGATATAGCGGTAAAGGCGCAGGCCAAGCCGTCATCTGAATGGGGAAGGAAATCAGCAGAACCACATACCCCACCATGGCAGGATTAAACGGGTTGTACCCCAGTCCACCGTAGAGTTGTTTGGCGATAACAATCGCAAAACCGGTGCCGACCAAAACAATCCACCAGGGTGCCAGTGGGGGTAGCGCGAGCCCCAGCAGCAGAGCTG
>DRHD01000059.1 GCA_011049795.1 Porticoccus sp. | reverse complement strand
AGATGTGTATAAGAGACAGATTATCCATACATCAGAAACAGGAGAGTTAACTAATAAAATCAATTCAACTCAAAGCTTTGAGCAACTGAAAGAGGATTTACTTTCTGATGGTTTTGACCGTCGGCATGTTGATAAGATTATTAACGCTATACCCTTCGAAAGAAAAATATCACTCAGCCCAGTCAGTGGAAAACTGCACCATACTGCAGTCACGTTATTTAAAGCAGGAAAGCTATCTACCAAACTTGACTTCAGCAATGATCATTCTATGAAGCTGGCTCAATTGTTACAACAATCTACGGATAATGGTGTGGCTCAGATAGTTAAGGATGACAAATTAACAACGATTCTGTTACCTGATAACGAGCATAGCGATATGTTAGATGCTGCTAGCGAAATTGGCGAAGTTATTTGCAAAAATTCAATGACAGCAAAAAACGCGATTATATCGAAACCACTTTCAGAGGAAAGCCTGTCATTGCTGGAAGAATATGATGAGTGATCATATGGATAACCGGGTAATAAACAAACCGGTTATCCCCACCTTTTTTCATAGCTTGCTACCAGCGACATTAGGAATACTCGCGATGTCATCCGCGTCCATCGTGGATGGTATTTTTATCGGTAATTATGTCGGCACGCATGCCTTGGCAGCTGTCAATCTGCTTATGCCGCTGTTCTCACTAATTGCTGGACTCGCCATGATGGTCGCCATCGGTGGAGCCGTCCGCGCAGGTAAATTCCTAGGAGAACATAACACACAAGCGGCCTCAGGCATGTTCAGCAAAACGTTAATCGCTATTGCGGGTTATGGAGTGTCCCTTGTTTTAGTCATGCATTATTTCAAGACGACCATATTTTATAGTTTCGGGGCAGACGCACTGTTACTACCATTAATGACCCAGTACCTGGATGTTTTGTTGCCCGTCTTGCCGCTTCAACTAGTGACAATCACTCTGTATTTTTATTGCCGTACCGACGGGTTACCCAGCTTAGCCGCGTTCGCCTTTATCGTAGCCTCGCTACTGAATATAGGCCTCGATTATTTATTTATTGCTCGATGGGAGTGGGGCATTGCTGGTGCCGCCAGGGCAACGGCTTTATCGCAAGTTACCTCCTTTCTTATTCTCCTGGTTTATTTTCGATGGCCCTCTCGTCGCTTGCGTTTCTCCATCAAACAAACTGACTGGCAGGAAATACCCCGCGCGGCCTTTAATGGCCTGTCGGCGTTTATTAGTAGTATCTCAGCGAGTGTTATTGTTTTTATCCTCAACTGGTTGCTGATGTTGCGTCTGGGTATTGATGGGGTCGCTGCCATGACGGTGGTGAATTATTTGTTGATGATCGGGATGATGTTGTTCTTCGCGATTGAGGATACGGGTAATGTTCTGATCAGCCAAAACTACGGTGGGCAACAACCCAAGCGCGTACAACAATTACTGTGGCTAAGTATCACCATGGTGCTGATTACCAGTTTGATTACAATCCTCTTACTGTTGACTCTTCCTGACACGCTGACTCAGCTCTTCCTCGATCCTGAAGCCACTGAAGCAGGGTACTTGGCTGAAACCTTTATACATATTTTATGGCCGACATTCCTGGTCTGTGGGCTAAACGTCATCCTTGCGGGCTATTTTACGGCGATGCATTTGCCCGTACCATCAGCTCTCATTGCTCTCAGTCGCAGCCTTATTCTCCCTGTACTATTACTGCTCGGCTTGTACGCATGGTTACCTGGCGAGCAATTCTTATGGGCACTACCTATTGCAGAAGGACTCACCTTCTTATTGGCAGCTTACCTGTTTTGGCATCGTACACCGCACAAAATAATGGATTCCATCGCGCCGTAATCCCGGGTAAAGCCATGCCCAATCACACCCAATTGCTGAATAATTAATCAGAGTATTTCTCTGAGGGTAACCCGGAGCATCAGCCATGACAGGAACACCGTAAGCGCCTATGACTCAAGGTCCTTAGATCAGAAAATAGTCCCCTTTGTCAGCGCTTATATTTTCCATATAGGTATTACCAGTAGTAATTATTAACATAACCATAATGATTACATTGTTTGGCCAACTGTCTATAACCTTTGACCATAGTTAATGTCTGATTAACATCAATCCACCCTTATTGGAATTAAAAATTACTTCTTATGCTACAACCCTCTTTTCAGATTAAAGATGTATCGAGATTTGAAGCGCTCAAGCTAAGGGGGAGGATACTGTCTTCGTCAGACAAGACCTTACTGAAACAGTTAGAATTCTCATTAGCCCCGGATTTGATGCTGTACTGGCAGGTGTACCACGCCGCCGAAGAAACGCTACAACAGGGTAACCAATTCGGCATTCACTTACCTGATTCACTAACCAAAGCAGCCTTATCCCGCCGTTGCGATTATCTTATCGGTCGTTATTGTGCCCAGCAAGCTATCGCCAAACTGTGTGGTTTCCCCCAGCAGGTTCAACAGCAAAATAACGGTGCACCGGTATGGCCAGGCGGCCTCATCGGCAGTATTACCCATAGTGATGGGCTCGCTCTTGCCATAGTGGGAAAACATGCACACTGGGATTGGCTGGGTATTGATGTTGAGGCTCTCGTGAGTAAAGACGAATCCCTGAGCATGATGCCCGTCATCATGAATGAAGAAGAACACAAAATTATTACCGCTGCTATTAATGCGCAGGATTATGCCTTTACATTGGTTTTTAGCGCCAAAAAATCTATCTACAAAGCACTGTACCCAAAGGTACGTAGTTTTTTTGATTTTCATGACGTATCACTGCTCGCCTGTGACGGCAATAAACAACTGTTGCAATTTTCGCTAAGTCACTCCCTGGCACAAAAAGTGAGTGCACGATTAATTAACGTTAATTACCAGCTAATTGGCAAACAAGTTGTCACATGGTCACTGCGCCAACAACCGAAGCTTCGTCAGAAGCAATAACTCCAGGTATCTGTCAATGCAATCGATGCAATCAAAATGGGAAAAGCGCGCTACAGTAAGAAGCCGTCCCCGAATAATCCTGGATGGTGAACAAACAGGGCATTTGTTCCCGCTCACCCATCAACCCATCGCTGTACACCCGGCCATTATCGCCAAAGGCGAGCAAGCACAACAATATTTACTCACACAGTCCTTGTATTTATACGCGCATGATATTGCCTCTATTGAAACTCGATTTGTTAATAAAAGTTTACTCACTGTCACTTCACAGGCCTTACCTGTTCATTTTACCGACGCACAGCAAATGGACGCTTATCTCATCATGACCGATGAGGCGTATCACGCCTACGTGGCGTTTGACATGATGGCGCAAGTACAGCAA
>DRHD01000058.1 GCA_011049795.1 Porticoccus sp. | reverse complement strand
GAATATATGGGTTTCAGGTTTGTTGTTACCAACAACATCGCAATCGGAAGTTCAAATGACGTCGATGTGGACACCAGCGTTTTCGAGGTCCCGGTATGGACGAAAACAAGGTTCTAAGAATTGAATGTATTTAAGGAGATGAATTATGCCTACAGGTACTTATAAAGGTGATGTATACACTCTCCAGGACACTCCTGTTGTCGGTACTTTGCCAAGAGCGGCGGTTGCCGGAGGTGTTGTGTATTGCACCAGAGATCGTGTTACAGCTTTAACTGCAAGTGGATTGACGTTAGCTTCGACATTTCATGTCGCCAAATTACCCAAAGGCGCAGTTGTGCTTTATTCGATAGTTTACCCTATCGCTACTGCAACTTTCGATGCGCCAGATGCTACAAGTGGCGCAACGACAGGTACTCTTGGTATTACAGGGGACACTGATTTGTTCGGAGATGTAACTACTTTGGCGTCTGCTACCCCGCAAGTAGTTATACCCAAACCTGACGGTACGACGATTACCGATAGTTTGCAACCCTTAACAGCGGCGCAGGATGTTTTTCTTACTTCTGCCGCTGTCGATCATACTACTGCCGAGGGTTTTGCGGTAATGATGTTCTACACGATTGCAGGTCAAACAGGAGCATAGCTTTGAATGGGGAGGCGCTTCGGCGCTTCCCCATATTTTGAGGTGTATTATGGCCTTAACCGGCGAACAACTGATCTGGAACCTGGCTCTCGGCCTGATCGGTGAATATGAAGTCACCGAAGGGCAAACCGAACTGAAACAATATAGATTCTGTGATCGCTATTACGATCAGTCAAGAGACTTGGTTCTAAAATCGCATCCGTGGAACGAGGCGAAGAATCGTGTTATTATTGTCCAGGATGCAACCGGGCCTTTATTCGGATATAGTCGGCAATATACTCTACCTTCGGATCATCTTCGCGTATTAGCGGTAAACGATTGTTTGGGCACAGATCAGAGAAATAGCGCCGATGGTGTATGGCCGTGGGAAGTGGAAAACGATAAACTTCTTTCCGATGCCGGAGAAACTCCGCAGACATGGACAACTAACAGACAGTATCTCGATGGTGAGTTTGTCTCGGATACTGCTGTGAATTGGGTTACAGGGACTGCTTACGTTGTTAGTCAATATGTGAAAGATGGCGGATTGGTGTATCAGGTTTTGGTAGCTCATACGTCAGATACGATAGCGAATGATGTTACTGCCGGTAACTTACAAACGGGCGTTCAGGGTTCGGTCGGTTCGTATGAAGTTTTAGTAACTCATATTTCCGATACGATACTGAATGATATTGCTTCCGGGAATATAAGTGCAGTCGGTTCCGAGGCCAATATAGTTTTCATCGAATATATCTATCGATTGACCGATACGACTAAGTTCTCGGAGGACTTAAAAGACGCTATCGCCCAAAAACTTGCAAGTGTAGTTATAACGCCTTTAACGAACGATACGAAAGGCAAGATAGATCAGATCAATATATTCGAGAAACTGACAATGCCGAAAGCTCGGTCGGTGGATAGTGCCGAGAGGACGCCCCGCCCATTATTTAATTCGGAATGGATTCGGTCAAGGTCTCAAGGAACGTGGGGGTCAAGTGTCGGCAGGTAATGCAGATCAAAGTATTGTAGATAGTTATATTATCGTCCATTCGGTAACGGGCGGGACGACTACTTCTGCGCCCGTGACTTTTCCGTTTGGCGTAACTTCGGGCGATATTGATTTAATGTTGGCGGAAAACGGAGGCAAGGGCGAAGAGACTAAGGCATACAGGGTGGCAATTCTAATTACCGCCAAACCTGCCGGAACGGGAACAGTTGTCGTTACGGGTGCTTCTGCCGGTGGACCGGAAGAGTTTATAGCGTCTTTGGCGATAGATTGCACTGCGGATATAACCGAAACGGGTGATTGGCGAATTATAGATACGATAACAGCAACGAAATTTCATCTTGGCAGAGGGATCGATTTAGCGGACAGCGGAAATAGCCATCCGGCGAAGTTTGGATTCGATGCGATTGGATATAGATATCTCAAGTTTTATGTTACATCGCTTACGACAATAACAGACGTAAAAATTTATGTAAGGTTCCTGTAATGGATTTACCGATAGTTCACTATAAAATGAACGATAATGCTGCCACGTCAACTGTTGTAGACGCGCAGGTTGGGCATGACGGAGCTGCTCGTACTGATGCTGGCGAGATAAACACTGACACAATAAATGCCACTGGCAAGATTAACGGTGCGTTGCGTTTTAATGGCTCCAGCCAATATGTCAAAGTTTCCGACCATGCTGACTTTAACATTACCACCACTTTATCCGTGTGTATATGGGCTCAAAACGACAATGCAGCAATTGCAACAGCTGAGGACTTTTGTTCAAAGTATAACCAATTTGGTGATGATCGCGAATGGTTCCTTTTTATAGATACTAATGAAAAAGTAAATGGAATAATATCCGTTGATGGTACTTTTACAAATGTATCACACGTAGTAAGTGATGCAGCAGTTACAGATACTACAGTCTGGCATTTTTATGCTTTTACTTTTGATGCAAGTGGCGGTGCAGTTTCTCCTATTCTATATTTAGATGGTTCAGTAGTAGCCTCAACAGAGATTGGTACAGCAAGAGCATCAATAAATAATGGCACCAGTCCCATTGTCATTGCCTCACATTATACAAACGCAGGGACACCAACAACTAGCGGGCATTGGGACGGCTTAATCGACAATGTAATGATCTTTGACAGAGCATTAACCCCTTCAGAAATAACAGAATTGTGGAATAATGGAAATGGGACAGAGGAATTTGGCGGCGGCAGGCCGCGTGGCAGATACGATGGTACATACAGATCAAGATATAATTAAAAGGAGTAAAACATGGCGTCTTCACTAACTACAAGAATGGCTCAGTACAGTACGTTGTATACAAATACAGATGTGGCTGGTTCGCCTGATACTACTCTGCTGGCCAATATAGCCGCGTACACAATAAATGGTATCTCTGCCTCAGTAGATTTGACAGTACACGGCGACAGCAAGGACACGTTTGCTAATGCAATGGAAATTATCGTAACCCATTCTCATGGCTCCGATGCAGATGGAACAACGTCGGTATTGGAACTCCATGGCGCAGTTGACGGTGGCCCACGACAACTGATTTGCACTATTGCCTTAACTGGTGGGAAAGCTCAATTCATTGCTGCTTCCGATTTGATAACATGGGTAGATACTGCTGTCGTAACATCTTTCCATTCTGGAACTATTACGGTGTCGGATAGTGCTACTGACCGGATTGCACGGATAACCATTAAAGACTTGACAGGATATCGGTTTATCCAGGGATTGTTTACTGGTGCTGGATCAACAGCAGTTACGGCAACGGCTTTATACAGGTATTTCTAAATGCCCCTGAAACTCATAAAAAATAGTTTTAACGCTGGCGAACTGTCTGAGTATATGGCGGGCCGTACCGATATTAACAAATATCATAACGGTTGCTCTAAGCTCATTAACGCCACTGTTTTGCCTCATGGCGGAGTAGTGAAGCGGCCCGGTACGGAATTTATCGGTAAATCGCCAAATAAGTGTAATCTGTTTACGTTTGAGTTCTCGGTAGACGATGCTCTTATTTTGGAATTCAGCAATCTTCTGCTCAGATTCTACAAGGACGATGACAGAGTATTTGAGACCGATGTAGAGATTGCATCCACGACGGCGGCCGATCCTGTCCTTGTAACAACAGATGCGGCTCATAGTTTTGCCGATGACGAGTGGGTTTTCATCGAGGATGTCGATGGTACTACGGGATTAAACGATAAGATATATCGGATAACAGTAACAGG
>DRHD01000057.1 GCA_011049795.1 Porticoccus sp. | reverse complement strand
GGTATAGGTTACAAATAAACCGTCGACGGTGTCGGTCGTTCTTGTACCGGGGCTGGAGTCGGAATACGTCTGGCCGAAATCGGCTATAAGCGCTGTGACGCCGGTTACGACGTCCTGGTTGCCGTGCCACCCCCCAATTCCATCGAAGCTCGTATACGATAGAAATAAATCCTCGACTTGTGCGCGGGACGCATACTGGTAGCCGTATAAAACGTCATTCGCAGAGTGAAGGCGCTCCTCAACAGCCTCACGGCTTAAGCCCTGTGTATGTGATAACTCTAACCAATCATAATCAACGCCGTTGAAGGTACTTTGAACGACTGCATTAGCAGACATCGAAATTGTTAGGCCCAATAGGGCTAGGGCTTTTTTCAGCATGAGGTACATCCTTATATCGAGAGGTATATTGTTATAATTTTGGTGCTTTATTCTTGTACAGTAATAATACCTATCGTTTATTAGCGAGTCAAACCGATCCTGTAAAGCTTCCCGACACTTTGTGGTATATAGTAAATATTTCATAGAGACAGATAGGTAAAGGATGTCCGTAGCGGGTCCAGGCTGTGTGAAAACAGGTATCGCCCTGCATTTCTTCTACTTGTGGCCCTCACAACGATCAGGATGGCATTTTAGCCAACTGGCACGATAGTTTTTATTTTCTTATCCATGATGGGTGAATAATTATATCGCTCGAGTTGGCGACTATGAGCGCAAGGAAATAGGTTTATCAGAAGAAAAGAGAGCCTTACACTCTCATCGCGTCCATAAGTGGCACAATCCCGATAATTTGCATGACGCGCTTGAGATTATAAGCCAGTACATGCAAGCTCATTTCTGTACTAACATGCTTCAGAGTTTTCATTTGAAAATGCGTGTACCCCATCCAAGATTTGATCGTACCAAAAGGGTGTTCTACCGTTTCTCTGCGGGCGCGCATTCGCTCTGGTTCGCGATCTAACCTTTCTTGAACAATATCCAGCACATCTTCATGCTCCCAGCGAGTCATTCGCCGGTATTTACTGGTTGTACATTTATTTTTGATCGGGCATCGGGGACAGTTTGATGTCCAGAATTTATGGATATGTTTTCCTTTTTCTTCTGTTGTAAAGCGCCAGATTAAACGCTCACCTGCTGGGCATTCATATTCTTCCTCTTCAGCGATCCATTTAAAATCACGCTTTCCAAAAAGCCCCTTGGCTAAGTCACGGGTTGTTTGTGATTTCGGAATATAGGTAGTGATCTGAGCTTGTTCGCAATTATAAATCTCGGTGCCATTGTAGTAACCACGATCTGCTACAACCTCTAAATGATCAGCACCAATAACTTCTTTCGCCTGGATAGACATGCGGTACAGTGCAGAGCGATCATTGCCAACGGTTGTTACTTCATGTGCAGCGATAAGGTGATGTTTAACATCGACCGCAGATTGCAGGTTATAACCCACCATGCCACTGCCGCGACCGCTCGTTGCCATCGAGCGCGCATCAGGATCAGTTAATGATATCTGCTGGTCTGGCGTATTAAGCATGTCTTCTTCCAATGCTTTAAGATGTTTGATTTCACCTTCGAGTTTCTCCAGCTTTCCCTGTAACCGCTCTGAGTTTGTATTAGTGGTATCAGGCTCAAGGCGATCTGCACTGGCCAGTAAGGCCAAATACCGAGCAATGCTTTGATCGATTTGCTCAAGTCGGCGTTTTACTTTTGCCTTGGTGAAATTTTTATCACGCGTATTAACCGCTTTAAACTTACTGCCGTCGATGGCAACAAAGGCATCGGCAAAGAGATTTAGCTTGCGACAGATCTGCACAAATTCGCTACACACTTTACGAATGGCTTTGCCATTATTTTTTCTGAAGTCGGCGATGGTTTTAAAGTCTGGTGCCAAACGACCCAGCAACCACATGAGCTCAACATTACGGCCAGCTTCTCGTTCAAGCCGACGCGTTGATTGGATGCGGTTGAGGTAACCATAAATAAAAAGTTTGAGCATGGTAGATGGATGGTAGGAAGGTCTGCCGGTAGCAGCCGGGATCGTATTAAAACCAATAGCGAGAAGATCAATGGAATCAACAAATACATCTACGACCCTGACCGGGTTTTCTTCATCAATGTAATCGTCGATGCGTTCAGGAAATAAAGTCGCCTGGGAGCGTGCTTCGCCTTTAATGAATCTATTCATGCTGTATCCCCTCAGCAAAAATGTCTCATTATTAGTGTAGTCGAGTTTTCACACAGTCTGGGTCAGGAACCGCCATAGGAAGCTAACCCCATTACATGTAAGACAACGGCAGCTAACCGCTCAACAACAGACATTAGCCTATCTAACAATCTTTATCAGCCAGTTATGGCAGCTATGCGCTCAACAACAGACCTAAATTATGTATGGTTCCCCTCGTGATTACAACAATAAATTGCGATGACGAGGTTAGTCTGCGCTAATGTATTCGGAGTCTAATTGGAAAGCTTTCGCTTCCCGCTCCACTATGAGTATCCGCGCCAGATAGCCCTCAAAAACCCCTTAGC
>DRHD01000056.1 GCA_011049795.1 Porticoccus sp. | reverse complement strand
GGTGTAGAATGTCAGAGCCAGAGGAGAAAGAACCTTTCTCACGGATCCGAATGGTAATAGACCGGTTTGTTGACTCTATATCAATTTTTCCTTCCTCAATTTCTTTCTTGAGGACGTCTTTCAGTTTTTCTGCCTCGGCCTTTGTTTCGGCTACTAACTCCTTACGTTTGGACTTCAGGCGTTTTTTTTCCTGGTTTTTAGTCAGGTTCTCGGTAAAGTCGAGAAATGCTTTCGGGCTGTTAATTTGAAGTGATAGCTTGGTTGAGTGGGCGGTATGTTGGGTGACAGTCCTCGTCGGGATAGGTCGGGGGCGGCCAGGGCTGAATTCTTTAGCCAGAACACTCGTTCCCTTGGGGGTATCCTTCACTTTAACCTGGTTTTGTACGCCAAAGGCAATGTTAAGCGAGCCCGCTATCTGTCTGAACTTTATTACATCCATTACAGAGAAAGACAGCAGCAATACGAAAAAGCACATCATTAATGCCATAAGATCGGCAAAGGTGGACATCCATGCGGGGGCGCCGGGGCGGTCTTCATCTTCTTCAATTTCGTTCATTTAGGAGGCTACCGCTTTAGGAGGGGCTGGCGTTTCTCCTTTACGTTTTTTTGGGCCCAGGTAGACTTTTAACATCGATTCAATGACCCTGGGATTTTGGCCCGCCTGTATGGCCAGAACACCGTCGATACAGATGGACTTGATACGTCCCTCTTCAGACTTTCTCAGGTTTAACTTGTCGGCAATAGGCAGTGCCACCATGTTGGCCAGCATGGCGCCGTAGAGTGTTGTCAGAAGCGCCACGGCCATTGCTGGGCCAATTGATTTGGGGTCATCCATGTTCGAGAGCATTTGGACCAGGCCGATCAGGGTACCGATCATCCCCATTGCCGGTGCAACATCGCCCGTGGCGCTAAATACCTTGGCGCCCCATTTGTGCCGATCAATGGTTTGTTGCATGTCTTTGTGCATCACGGAGCTGATCACTTCTCGGTCATTGCCGTCCACGAGCATCTGGATGCCCTCATGGAGAAATCTGTTTTCCAGTGGCACCTTTTCCAGCGCTAACAGGCCCTCTTTTCTGGCTATAGTTGAGAGATTAATAATTTGTTCGGTCAGTGCTTCGGTATCGTCTAGTTTGTAGGTGAAGGCTCTGGCGGCGACCTTAAAAGCGCCAAGAAACTGGTGTAATGAAAATTTAATCATCACCACCAAAAAGGTGCCACAAAATACAATGAGTAAGGAGGGGACATTAATAAAGAGTAGGGCTGAGCCACCGAATAATATCGCTGCAGCCACAATGGCCATTGCACCAACCATACCCAGTAATGTCGCCAAATCCATACTGATACCTCTACTTCAATATGACAAAAAGTCGGGAAAATTTAGAGCACGAGATGCTGTAGTACCAGTAAAGTAATGGAATTCTGGTGTTTCCGTGTCGAGAGTATCGGCACTGATATAACCCCTATGGCTCCATGTACAAAAAATCATTGAAAATTCTTTTGTCCATTCTTCTGAACGCAATGTGTTCACACTTTTCCTTTACTTGGTATTCAGTTTTTCTACCAGCGGGGGCTGTGTTAATTGCTGATTGGTGGCTGAGAGCCCTGACCTCTCACAATGTGTATCGGCATGCAACTGTCAACCTTTAGAAGAACTTTAGAAAACAAGCGTGTCTCAGTTCATTTTGCGTGCATAGTGGCCCATACTCACGGATCGACTTATACACTAGCTTAAGCGTCTACGTGTTAACTGCGGAGAAGTGACGGAGTTTTAATGTTATTAGCCCATCTTCGAGGATTCGACGTGGCTTACATTTAATGAAGTGTTGGCTAGTGATTCATAGCCGACATGATTTTTTTGGCCCATTCGGTGCTGTGTCGATACACAACTTCGTAAAAATGCTTTTCTACGATGCCGCTTAATTCAAGAAATCGTCCCTTTTCATAATGCTCGGCTTCAGTAAGTATCTCTCCGATACTTCCTTCTCGGTGGAGAAGGGCATCTTTAATTTCTTGGTTCAATGGAACTTGTTTCATCAAGTCATCCATGGGTATTTCCATCAGGATGTCGAGTTGAGAAAGAAGCCCTGCAATAAAATGGCTTATTACCTTGTCTCTGCCGGTGAGCTCCGCAAGAATTTCGCACATACGGCCACAAACTAGCATGTTTCTCATCAGATCCTGCGTCTGGCTAGCATTGCCTTCAAGAAGAAACAGAGTAACCCATCGGCCCAGCTGTTCCATGCCTAGGATGTTAATAGCGTGGCCGAGGGTGTCTATCTCACGGTTAAAGCCAAAGGCGGCTGAGTTAATTATTCTTAACAGTTTGTAAGCAAGATTAGGGTCTCTAGAGGCAATGCTTTCTAGCCTGGCTACGTCACTGTCAGGGTTTTGGATTTCGGTGAGAAGTTCCAGTAGTAATAACTTGTTGTTACCGATGGGCTTGTTGTTGCCTTTTTTTGGCTTCTGGAGAAAGTCGCCAGTAAAAAAGTGGAAGCCAAGCTCAAGGCAGCGGCGGAATTGGGTTTGCGAAACCAGCCCCTCAACCAGTAAATCCAGCCCCTGTGTCTTCATTTCCGTTGCATAGGTCTGAATGGTTTCTGGTGTCAGCTTGGTGATATCAAACTTGACGATATGAATCACTTCCAGCAGGGGTTTGAGTGCTACGGGGTCATCTTGGTAGTCAGAAAGGGCAATCCGATAGCCTTTGCTTGAGAGTGTTCGAAGGGTATGAATGATCTCAGGGGTAGGCTTGATTTTTGGGGTGATTTCGAGAATGTATTGCTTGGCTGGTATGTCTATGGAGTCTGTGCCGAGCAGAATAGATTCTGAAATTTCGAGAAAAACCGGTACAACATTGACCTTTCCGTTTTGGTAGATGCTGCCGTAGGTGTCTAATATCAGCTTGCACAGGTCATTGGTGTCAACGCTTGATTTGTCGACGGAGTCTTCCAGCAGGAGTTCAAAGGCGGCGACATCCAGATTGCGTGTATAGACAGGCTGAAGAGCCATGAGAAAGTCGAGAGTGACTTCCTCATCGTCGTCTGTTGTTCGAACTGTTTTGTTCACGAGTCTGTGCTCCGTATGGGTGTTAAACGGGCTGTGAAGTTATTCAGGCAGAAGAATTGACACTGCTGCGATTCAGCGGGGAGCGGCCATCTGATCCGTAAAGAGGTTTTCCAGACACTTCCGTCAGCATATTGAGTGCTTTCTGGTTGTGAGTGAGCTGTCTTTCTATAAGGCTACCATTGACATTGTTCTGGTGGATAACCCGTTCTGCTGTGGCCAAAATGTCCTGCCATTCACTGAGGCAGCCTGCGTCTTTTGTGGCCTGCTCTGTGCCCTGGAGGTCATCAGTGTAACCCAGTTGCTTCTGGGTGTTGCGGCGCTGAAGTTCCAGGCGCTCGAGCATCTGAATTTTGCCGCTCTTTTCTTCGGCAAGTTGGCTGAGACGGTCGCCATTGACACCGGCAGACATCAATTCCGACTGTTCACTTTCTAGAAGAGCTTCCAGTTGCTCCAGGTAGGTTTTTTGGCTATTAAAAAGTGCGGATAGGCTCATGCGACTTCACTCATTAGTAAGTCTTTAACGCTTTCGATAAGGCTGTCGGCAATTTTTTCGGCATTGACTTCCAGCTTGCCATCTTTGATGGCCTCCTGTAGCTCGCTAACGCGAACAGCATCAATGTCACGGCTAGTATCAGCGGTAGCGGCGGAGCTTAGATGGGCGATAAAGCTTGGCGTAGCTGATTGGCTTGTGGCCTTCTCAGCACTTTTTGCTTTTGCCTGATCCGCCTGCTGGGTAGGTATGAGTGATGTTGTGCTATCGATTTTCAAGGGACGCCTCGTTTTTAAAGTTCCTTAACTAATATATTCGGCCGCCGAGCATAGAACTTTAATAATTATTAAAAATGATTTTTTCGGGCAGGGGCAAAGCACGGGGTCATTGTTTTCCGCATACTGTACTATCGGCAGGAAGGGTGCGCACTTGAATGGGGTTTCCCAGCGGGCTCAGCATTTCTTTCTGGTGATGGCACGTAGTTGTTGGGGGTTAGAAACAGTGTGTGAGGGCAGAGTATCCCGCTAATTTGTTGTCACTATTTAAGGGAGGTTCTGCCGGGGCCGGTTATGGTTGCCGTGAGTGTTTCTTTTTTGGATATTCTGATGTGAATAATATCTCCAATACCGCCTGACTCAACTGCTTCTCCCTGTCGGGATATTTTGAATCCTTTTCCTCCCGTCTCAACGGTGACCTGTTCGCCTCTTTTAACCACTGACGGGGTGGCTAGGTGTTGCTGAAGCACTGCTGTGCCAGCTCTCAGTCGCATTTTGCTCATTTTGCCAATGGCGTCATTTGCGGAGTTGATTGCACTAGACGGTAGTCGACTCAGATTGCCTGTCACTTCTTCTACATCGGTTGATCTGATAATGGTACCTGGACTGATGCCATCAACGACAGTCACGTAAGTGCCGACAACCGAGATAAATGCCTGCATATAGCGAACTGTTTGCATCTCTGTTCCACAGCGAACCCCAACGGATACTCTGCCAGGCTTAAGCGGGCTCTTTTTGGGTAGGAATGCTTCGGGTTTTTCGCAGGGAGGAAACTGTGTCGAGGGCATGTCGATCTCTATGTCGACTTGTCCTGCCAGAGCCTCAGCTTGTTGCTGAAGAAACAGTTTGGCTGTCGTTAGCACCTCATTACTGTCTGTATCCGGTTGTGATAATACTGATGCGCTCGATATAAGTAAAAGCAACAGAATTTGTAACCTTATGATTGTACTGTATTTATGTGTTCTGTTTTGGCGATGCATAATCAATTTCTACCGAAGGCTGTCTCTTTGTTTGTTGTGCAGAGTTTAACGACCCACCATTTTCCCGTTTGGTGGAAATAGCTGTCAAAACATGCCCTTTTTAGCACTTTGTCTTGACGGCACTCTATCTACACTGGGTTCAGTAAATAATTTCTTTGGCAGGTTTCATCATGATCGACAAGCTGAGTGATTCGTTTAACTTCTCTAAAGAGGTGTTGAATTTGCGACAGGAGCGCCAGAAAGTTCTGGCTAACAATATAGCAAATGCTGACACACCTAATTACAAGGCTCGTGATTTTGATTTCTCCAGTGAACTCTCCAAGGCGGTAAAAAATGGCCGGGCGGGCACGCCAAGTATAAAGCTTGATACCACCTCAGAGGCTCATCTGTCAGGTAGTCGGCGGGGTGGGGGCTCTTCTGTGCATGGTCTGAATTATCGTGTGCCAGCGCAGCCAAGTATGGATGGCAATACCGTGGAGATGGATACAGAGCGGGCGCAGTTTTCTGAGAACTCAGTGCGTCAGCAGGCAAGTCTGACTTTTTTGAATGGTTACATTCGCGGGCTCAAGTCTGCGATGAGGCCAGAGTAGTAGGGCGGTAATCCGTTAGTAAACGGGGTTGTTGATTTAATGGCCAGAACACGCAGGTAAATACTATGTCGATGTTTTCAATTTTAGAAATTTCAGGTTCAGCGCTGACGGCTCAGTCCCAGAGAATGAATGTCACGGCGAGTAATCTGGCTAATGCTGAAAGTGTGGCTGGGCCAGATGGTAATGCCTACCGGGCGAAACAGGTGATATTTGAAAGTGTGGCGAAAAATGCTGATAGCCTTGGTGGCGTCAGAGTGTCAGGGGTGATTGAAGACGACTCACCCTTGCCTCTGGTGTTCCGTCCAGAGCATCCGTTAGCCAATGAAGAGGGCTATCTGGAAATGCCTAATGTGGATCCGATACATGAAATGGTGAATATGATTTCCGCTTCTCGTTCATACCAGGCCAATGTGGAAGTGATGAATACCACTAAGCAGTTATTGCTGAAAACCCTGACCTTGGGAGAGGGGTAATTATGTCGGTCAATAGTGTTGTCGAATTTAACCAGCTTCCCGGTGCTAATGGCGCATCACAAGCATCAGATCAAAGTGCTAAAGATTTACAGAATAATTTTATGACCATGCTGATTACTCAGCTTAAAAACCAAGACCCCATGAATCCGATGGATAATGCAGAGTTAACCTCCCAGCTGGCGCAGATCAACACCGTTAATGGTATTGAAGAACTGAATGCCACGCTCCGCGGAATTAATACTCAGATTGAGGCGGGGCAGGCCCTTCAAGCTGCAAGCTTGATTGGTAAAGCCGTCATGGTACCAGGGGATCGATTGCTCGTTGGTAGTGAGGGTGCATCGACACCATTTGGCATAGAAATTAGCTCACCTGCTGAGCAAGTGACCGCCACTATTATTGATGGTAGTGGTCAGGTTGTACGTAGTTTTGATTTGGGCGCCATGGATGCCGGATATGACTCTTTCGTTTGGGACGGGGTTCTTGAATCAGGGGAGTTTGCTGCGCCAGCCGCTTATCGGGTTGTTGTCCAAGCAGTGGGCAGTGATGCCCGTGTGATTGGGAGTAACACCTTTAACTATGCCCTTGTTCAGGCCGTGAGCCCGGATCAAAACGGCGGTTTTCGTCTTGATCTGGGTGGTGTGTCTGATCAGGTGACATTGCAGCAAGTCAGGCAAATACTTTGATCGGGTTTATTTAACGTCAACACACTGAATTTTAACAATATACCTAACTCTCTAAGGAGATAAAAATATGGGTTTTTCACAAGCACTGAGTGGTCTTAATGCGGCCGCTACTAACCTAGAAGTTATTGGTAACAATATTGCTAACTCCCAAACGGTGGGCTTTAAGGGTGGGCGAACCCTGTTTTCCGATGTTTTTGCCGAAGCAAATACAGCGTTGGGTACTCGGGTGTCAGCTGTGCTACAGGATTTTACTACTGGCACCTTGGAAAGTACGGGCAGAAATCTTGACCTGGCGATTAGTGGGGAAGGTTTTTTCCGTTTTGTTCAGAACGATCAAGTGGTTTTTTCGCGGAATGGTCAATTAACGATTGATAGTGATGGGTTTTTTACTAATGCCCAAGGAGCCAAGTTGACAGGGTTTCCTGCGGGTGGTGCAGGTGGGGCTCCCATAGAGCTTCAGTTGGGTTCTGGTGGTTTGGCCGCTAGGGCAACAACGACCGTTGGAATGGCTGTGAATCTCGATGCTAGGGCAGCCGCTGTCGATAGATTAGTAGTGCCCTTTGATGCCGCAGATGAAACGACTTACTCGTATTCCCACAATGCCACTATTTATGACTCTCAGGGGAACTCTCACAGTTCTACTTTGTATTTCACTAAAACGGCAGATAACGCCTGGGAAGTGAGAATGTCCAGAGGCACTGAGGTGGCACCAGAGACCGGAACCCTAACGTTTGATACCAACGGCATTTTGGTGGGTACTGCTGGATTGGGCAGTTTTACCTATACGCCGGGTGGTGGTGTATCGAACCTGGATCTCTCCCTTGATCTTGCTGGGGCTAGCCAGTTTGCGACGGACTTTGATCCGAATGCCGTGGATCAGGATGGGTATACCTCGGGTAACCTAGTCGGTGTCTTAATTGATGATAACGGTAATATTATCGGTAATTATTCAAACCAGCAGACGCAAATTCTCGGCACTATTCTTCTCGCTAAATTTACCAGCCCTGAAGGATTGCGCCCCATTGGTGATAACGCCTGGACCGAGACGGGGGGCTCTGGACAGCCGTTGTTGGGTCTTGCTGGAACCGGTGTGTTGGGCAGCCTGGAAGCTGGGGTGGTTGAAAATTCCAATGTGGATTTAACCAAGGAGCTAGTGAATCTGATTATTGCTCAGCGTAACTATCAGGCCAACGCCCAGACCATTAAGGTTCAGGATGAGGTTCTTCAGGCTGCAGTTAACCTTTAATCAGTACTAATAATGAGCTCAAACGGTAATAGGCGCTAACAATGGATCATATTATCTACACAGCGGCCAGCGGCGCGAAACAGACGCTGGATCAGCAGGCGGTCATTAGCAACAATCTGGCGAATGCAACCACCAGTGGGTTTCGTGCCCAACTGGCTGCTATGCAATCTATGCCTTTATCCGCAGATGGGGGACTGTCAACACGTGTAGGCGTGATGGCAACCACCTCGGGTTCCGATTTTTCCACTGGG
Source organism: Porticoccus sp. (assembly GCA_011049795.1). The sequence continues at coordinate 1,884 of DRHD01000056.1, read as the reverse complement.
CCTATCAGTACTACGGGTCGCGATTTGGATGTGGCGATTGATGGTGATGGGTGGCTTGCTGTACAGAGTGCCGATGGTAGTGAGGCCTACACTCGTCGAGGTGATTTACAGGTTGATGCCAATGGCCTTCTGATGAGCGGTGGCCATCCGGTGATTGGTGAAGGCGGTCCTATTGTCCTTCCATTGGGGGCCGCTCTGTCTGTAGGCAGCGATGGCACCATCAGTGCTATTGGTGAAGGTGAAGATCCCGATGCGCTGGTTGCTACGGCTCGCCTGAAACTGGTTACACCGGGTGAAGCTGGCCTGATCCGGGGAGATGATGGTTTATTTCGAGCCATGCCCAGAGAAGATGGTACGTCACCCAGCTTGATGCAGGATGAAGAGGCTCGGGTGGTTTCCGGTGCTCTGGAGGGAAGTAACGTCAATCCGCTGGCAAGTATGGTGGCGATGATTGATAACGCCAGGCGCTATGAGATGCAATTAAAAGTGATTGAAACGGCTAATGAAAATGCCCAGAGAGCAAACAGTTTGTTGTCTCTGCAGGGTTAGACTGAACGGGAGATACGATTATGATTAGAGCATTATGGACAGCGAAAACGGGTCTTGAAGCACAACAGGTTCAAATGGATGTCATTGCCAATAACCTGGCGAATGTGAGCACTAATGGTTTTAAGCGGTCTCGTGCAGTATTCGAAGACCTGTTGTATCAGAATATCAGGCAGCCCGGTGCACAGGCGACCGCTCAGAACAACCTGCCATCCGGTCTGCAAATCGGTACCGGGGTACGTCCGGTGGCCACTGAACGACTGCACACCCAGGGCAGCCTGCAGCAAACGGATAATTCTCGGGATCTTGCTATTAGTGGAGCCGGTTTTTTTCAAGTGTTAATGCCCGATGGTAATAATGCATTTACTCGAGACGGTAGTTTTCAAATCGACCAAAATGGTCAGTTGGTGACGGCGGGTGGGTCTCCCGTTGAGCCGGCGATCATCATTCCCGACAATGCGCTGTCCATCAGTATTGGTCAGGATGGTATTGTTTCTGTGACCCAGCCTGGTGACAACCAGTCATCCCAAGTGGGGCAGTTAACCCTTTCTACGTTTGTGAACCCCACCGGCCTGCAAAGCATAGGTGAAAACCTGTATTTGGAAACCACATCATCAGGTACGCCCAATGAGGGTATCCCCGGTATGAACGGCGCGGGCTCGCTTTACCAGGGTTTTGTTGAAACCTCCAACGTCAATGTGGTTGAGGAAATGGTCAATATGATTCAAACCCAACGGGCCTATGAGATAAACAGCAATGCCGTTCAGACAAGTGACGAAATGCTAGCTCGCTTGGCGCAGCTCTAGCAGGGACTATAAAAGAAAATAATGTTTAGAACTTTGTTAATTACACTCATTCTCAGCCAAGTATTTTCATTGGTAGGCTGTGCAGGTAACTTTCTGAACAAGGAAAAAGAAGCCTGGACACCAGCGAGTATCCCCGAAGTGCCTGCACCTGAGCCAAATGGTTCAATCTACCAGGGGAGTCAAAGTTTCTATCCGCTGTTCGAAGATCGCAGACCTCGCAGGGTGGGCGATATTCTAACGATTGTGCTTGATGAGAAGGCCAGTGCCAGTAAGAATTCAGCGTCCAATGCCTCTAACAGCTCATCATCATCGTTGACCACAACTCTGCTGCCAAAAGGGCTTGAAAAGCTCGGCGATTATGCCCTGGATATCTCCGGTGAGAATGATTTCAACGGTGGTGGTGGCTCCAGTGCCAATAACAATTTGACGGGCACAATCACCGTTACGGTGATGGAAGTCCTGCCGAATGGCAATTTCAAGGTTGCTGGTGAGAAAACCATTGGTATTAATCAGGGTACAGAATACATTCGTT
>DRHD01000055.1 GCA_011049795.1 Porticoccus sp. | reverse complement strand
GCCGTTAACCGCGGGCTATTGCTTCACCTGGGAGATGAATCCGAACTCGCCTCGGTATTGGCCCATGAAATTGTCCACGCCGCAGCTCGCCACAGCGCCGCACAAATGACACGGGGTACGTTCATCGGCCTTGGCGCCACCGCCCTGGGTGCGGTTGGAGGAAGTTATGGTCTGGGTGAAACAGGCGCGCAAATGGCACAACTGGGTGCCGCCGCCTGGATGGCCACATATGGAAGAGGTGATGAGCTGGAAGCCGATGCTTATGGTATGGACTATCTCGCCAAAGCCGGTTACGACCCCTACGGCGCGGTTAGAGTGCAGCAAGCATTTGTGAAATTGAGTGAAGGCCGCCAACAAGATTTTATCAGTGGTATGTTTGCCAGCCACCCACCCTCTCGGGCACGTGTTGAGGCCAACCGCACCAAAGCCGCCACCCTACCAAAGGGTGTCACTAATCGAACTCGCTACCAGCAAAAAATAGCCCAATTGAAGCGTGATAAGCCGGCCTATGAAGCTGAAGAGGCCGCTATCAAGGCGCTGAATGCAAAAGATACCGCAACTGCACTGGCACAGCTCGATAAAGCCATCAAGATCCAGCCCAACGAAAGCTCTTTTTGGGAGTTGCGTGGACACGCATGGGAGATGAAGAAAAACTCCACCAATGCAGAAAAAGCCTTCACCACGGCCATTCGCAAAAACCCGGACTTATTTAGCGCCTACTTATATCGCGGCATGATTCGATTTGACCAAGGCAACAAGACCGGCGCTAAAGGCGATTTGGAAAAAAGTTATCAATTACTTCCCACCCCGCCAGCCAGCTACTATCTCGGTGAAATCGCCCTGGACAGTGGTGACAAACAAACCGCTGTACGCTATTTCCAAACTGCCGCTCAAGGTAACGATGAGCTGGCCAAGAAAGCCCAAAGCCGTCTGGCTGTCCTGGAGCTGTCCACATCACCCCATAAATTTATCCTCAGCCAAGTGTATGTGGGCGATGACGGCTACCTGAGAATCGTGATTCAAAACAACAGCCCCGTGACAGTTACATCCGTTAAGGTACAACTCGCTGAAATGGCCAACGCCTTTATGGTTGCAAGCAGCACCACACTCAATGGGCCGAAGCAGTTGGCACCGGGACAGAAAGCCACTATTAAGACCCGCATTGGACCATTCAACGATACTGCTGAAGCCGCCAGATTTCGCGCGAAAGTGGTGGGTGTTCAGGTGCCAGAGTAATCCATCGGTCGCAATAGCCCCTCAGGGCATTAGCCGCTCCGTCAAAAACTGCATAAAAGTGCGGACTCTGGCATTACTTCGCAAATCCGGATGGGTAAGTAACCATATACCGGATTCGAAACGTCGCTCCGTGGGGCCCAATTCCTGCAAACCTTCAGCCACATCGGCTGGCAACAACGCCAAGCCTATGCCAGACCGAGCCAATGCTGCCATCCCCATCAAGGTATTGGCCCGGGCTGAAATATTTAATTTATCTACATGTTTTTCCAACCATTGCATGGGTTTGAGTCGCAACAAGTTACGCTCGGGACCTAGCAATGGGTAGCTAGCAAGCTGCTTGATACCAAAGCGGCCAATGGAACCAGAAAAAAACTGTGGGCTACCGTAGAGATTCCAGGGCATGGACCACAATTTTCGGCCCACCAGATGTTCTGGCGGATTAGAGGTGACCCGCAGAGCGATATCTGCTTCTAGTCTGGACAGATTGAGATCATCACTACTCGCCAATAACTGAATTTCAATACCGGGGTACAAGGCACCGAACTCAGCAATCAACGGCGGTAGATAGTAGTAGGCAAAGCCATCTGGAGCAGTAATCCGTATGGTCCCCTCCAGAGCTTGGTCGCCCCCCACAATGAGGCGGTCAACCTCGTCTATTGCACTGGCAACCTGACCGGTACGGCCTAGCAGTGCCTCTCCAGCACCGGTAAGAATGTAGCGAGCATCTCGCCGCTCAAATAATCGGACTCCCAGCTTTCCCTCTAACCCCTTGACCCGACGAAACACCGTGGAGTGATTGACCCCCAGCTTTTTACAGGCACCATTCAAGCTACCCGCCTCAGCTACCGCCTGGAAATATCGCAGATCATCCCAGTTATCCACGGGCAGGCTTTTCAACAGCTGATTGCATTATTGCAAATATGGTTTTCATTTATTGCTGATTTTCTTTCTAAATTGCAAAGATCATACTACCAGACATCAAATTAATCCATTGGAGACAGCATCATGAATAATCGCTCAGATCACGGAACCGCCTTACTTCGCATTAGCCTTGGGATAATTTTTATTGCCCACAGCCTTTACCTGAAACTGGTGGTATTCACGCTGCCTGGCACCGTAGGGTTTTTTGAAAGCCTGGGACTGCCTGCAATTTTGGCCTATATCACCTTTGCCGCAGAAGCCATTGGCGGCATTGCACTGTTAGTGGGATTTCACGCCCGCTGGGCAGCATTGCCCCTGGTTCCAATTGCGTTGGGTGCCACTTGGGCGCACAGCGGTGCCGGGTGGGTATTCAGCAGTGCAGGCGGTGGCTGGGAATACCCACTGTTTTTAGCAATAGCCTCTGCCACAGTGGTACTTCAGGGTAATGGCAGCTTTGCCTTACAACGCAACTAATTGACCAACCTTTCGAAGATATTGGGACTGACACTATGAATGCCATTAACGAGCACGCCACCCAACAACTGTTTACCAAGGCACGCTCCCATAGCCACTGGCAGGATCGGGGTATTGCTGCAGACACCCTCCGCCACCTCTACCATTTGACGTCTATGGGACCAACCAGCATGAACACACTCCCGGCACGGTTTGTGTTTCTGACCACCCCTGCCGCCAAACAACGACTATTACCCGCTTTAGCTGAAGGCAATCATGAGAAAACCCTGGCAGCACCTGTCACGGTAATTGTGGCACACGATCTGAAGTTTTATACCGAGTTACCTGAACTCTTTCCACACAAGACGGGGGCTGACCAGATGTTTGCCGAAGATACGGCACTGGCAGAGGTCACCGCCTTTCGCAACGGCACCTTGCAAGGCGCCTGGCTGATCATGGCCGCCCGTGCTTTGGGGCTAGACTGTGGCCCAATATCAGGTTTCGACAACGCCAAAGCAGATGAGATTTTCTTTACCGACAATGACTGGAAATCCAATTTTCTGGTCAATCTTGGTTATGGCGTAGAAGACAAATTACATGAACGGGGCAAGCGACTCGGCGTTGAGACGACCTGTATTCTGTTGTAGCCGAGCGGATTTATCCCGTTTTATAAAAAATTTGGCTAAAACTACCCATTGAATACCATACTTAGGGGGGCCAACTTCAAGACCTAGTGTCTTAGAGGCTCTCTTAAGGAGGTATTGATGACGACACTTGCCAGTCTCAGAACAAGTATCCAAAGAACCACACATAGAGATGAACACCTCTGTGTTGCGCAGCTACTCACTGAAAACAACCTGCCACCAGACCAACAACAGCAAACTCTGGATTTGGCCCGTGACCTAGTATTAGCTTGTCGTGAAGATCATCAGGGAAAGGGCACCCTTGACGCTTTTTTGCAGGAATTTGGTCTATCCAATAAAGAAGGGGTAGCACTTATGTGTCTGGCAGAGGCACTGCTGCGAGTACCCGATGAAGCCACTGCCGAAAAACTCATTACCGAAAAAATTCAGAGTGGCGACTGGGTAAGTCATCTGGGCCATTCGGACTCGCTGTTCGTCAATGCCTCCATATGGGGACTCATGCTCACCGGAGAGGTTCTTCCTCTTGGCCCTGAGATTACAGGGGATATCACCGATACGACTGACAGCTGGCTCAAACAATTAACCAATCGCCTCGGTGAGCCTGTGGTCAACAAGGCTGTCCTTCAGGCCATGCGCATCATGGGCAACCAGTATGTCATGGGCCGAACTATCGATGAGGCCATAAAACGCGGACGAAAAGAGGTGCCTAATGGAGGGCCCTTTTCCTTCGACATGCTCGGCGAGGGGGCCAGAACCTATGCCGATGCCCGACGTTATTTTGAATCTTACGCCAATGCCATCGAAGTTATTGGTAAGGCTATTAGCCAAGACGGAAGCAGCGCTGACATCTACTTAGCCAACGGTATCTCCATCAAGCTTTCTGCCCTCCACCCCCGTTATGAATATGCTCAGAAAGCCGGGGTAATGACCGAATTACTTCCTCGTATCCGGACACTGGCTCTAGCCGCCAAACAGTACAACATCGGGCTCAGCATTGATGCTGAAGAAGCCCACCGTTTGGATCTGTCTCTGGATATTTTTGAGGCCTTGGCTCGAGACCCAGACTTATCCGATTGGCACGGCCTTGGTTTTGTATTGCAGGCCTATCAGAAGAGGGCACCATTAATTGCTCAATGGCTGATCGCCCTTGCAGAGGAAACTAACCACCGCCTAATGGTCAGGTTGGTCAAGGGTGCTTACTGGGATGCCGAAATTAAATATGCTCAGGAGCAGGGCTTTCCTGATTACCCCGTATTCACTCGCAAGGTACATACCGACCTGTGCTATGAACACTGCGCCCAACTATTACTTGCCGCACCCCAAGCTATTTACCCGCAGTTTGCTACACACAATGCCCATACCCTGGCCATGGTGCTGGCTACTGCCGGAGATGCCAGTTTTGAATTTCAACGACTGCACGGGATGGGCCAATTACTGTATCAACACCTCCACGAATACCTGAATCAACAAGGCGCACAAGCTCCCTTAATCCGCATTTATGCCCCGGTTGGACAGCATCGTGAGCTATTGCCTTACCTGGTTCGACGACTATTGGAGAACGGTGCCAATAGCTCTTTTGTGAATCGAGTGCTCGATAAACACATACCTGTTGATGTGCTGGTGCAAAACATTACATCTCAGGTTGCGGCGCACACACCCTACCGGCACGAGAAAATACCCACGCCACCCAAACTCTATATTGCCGCCGATGAAATACGGAAAAACTCCCCGGGTATCGACCTGCATGATCCAATATCCGCCGAATTACTGTTGGGTAAGATGAAAGCAGCAATGGCCAAACAGTACACCGCCGGCCCCATCATTGGCGGAAAACTGATTGGTGAAGAACTAGTCGCTGAAGAGCTAACCGGGGGAAGGCTAGTAGAAGGGAAACTAATAGAGGGGCAACAGATTGATAGGCGGCCGAAAGAAGACGTCACCCCACAACCCATTCTGTCCCCAGCAAACACCTCCGACATTGTGGGTTACTGCACTCATGCCCGTGCAGAAGATATTGAACGTGCACTGTCCCTCGCCTCCTCAGCACAACCTGCCTGGAATGCTTGCGGTGGCCACGCCCGGGCAACTATTCTGGATCGAATGGCAGAGTTACTGGAACAACAACTGCCCTCTCTGATGGGGCTGATCTGCAAAGAAGCCGGGCGAACCATTCCCGATGCCTTATCCGAAGTCCGTGAGGCCATCGACTTCTGTCGTTACTATGCCCTACAAGCTCGGTTACATTTTTCCGATGCAACGAACTTACCGGGACCAACCGGTGAAGATAATCAGTTGAGCCTCCACGGTCGTGGCGTGTTTCTCTGTATCAGCCCCTGGAATTTTCCACTGGCTATTTTTACCGGACAAATAGCGGCTGCCCTTGTTGCGGGGAATACCGTGATTGCCAAACCTGCAGCGTGTACGCCCCTAGTCGCGGCTCTCGCCGTACAACTCTTTCATCAGGCGGGGATACCGCCCGATGTTTTACATTTAGTCCCGGGGAAGGGGGCCAAACTGGGCAAGCGATTATTGTCAGATCAAAGAATTTCAGGTGTCGCTTTTACCGGCTCCACAGAAACGGCCAAGCTGATTCATCAAGAATTGGCCAACCGACCCGGCCCGATAATACCGTTGATTGCTGAAACCGGTGGACAAAATGTAATGGTGGTGGATTCCACCGCACTACCTGAACAGGTAGTGGACGATGTTACCCATTCAGCATTCCTCAGTGCCGGACAGCGATGTTCGGCACTGCGAGTCTTGTTTCTACAAGAAGACGTAGCAAACGATATTCTGAATATGCTGGTGGGGGCATTGGACACCTATCAGATAGGTGATCCTACAAAACTAGCCACCGACATCGGCCCGGTAATACATCAGGAAGCACAGAAAACCCTGATGGCACATATCGACAAATTGACCATAGAAGGTAAATTAATCACCCACTTAAATCCTCACTTGGCCACTCATTCAAACACCCACGCAGCTCAGACCGAAAAGCATCCACAAGGGCATTTTGTTACACCCCATATTTTTGATATTGAATCTCTACAACAACTACCCGATGAAATTTTTGGCCCGATTCTGCATGTGATTCGTTACAACGCTAATGAGCTCGACGACGTCATAAAACAAATTAACGACAGCGGCTATGGACTAACGCTAGGGGTTCACAGTCGCATTCAGGCCTTTGTAGATTATATTTTCAACCGCACCCAAGTGGGCAACACCTACATCAACCGCAACATGGTGGGTGCCGTAGTTGGCTCTAACCCCTTTGGCGGGTGCGGTCTATCGGGCACGGGCCCCAAAGCCGGAGGCCCACACTACCTGTTTGGTTTTACCACGGAAAAAACCCGCACTGAAAACATTACCGCAAGAGGAGGCGATATCGCATTGTTTCGATTAACAGAGGCTTAACCTGCTGAGCCTACTTAGAGAGCAATTAAGAATTCACTTCGGGGGGAGATTTTCTAGCCCCAGTAAAAACTGGCTGACGCTTTTCTCCTACAGCACTTAACCCTTCCTTAAGATCATCTGATTCACGACACACCTGAATGAGAGCCAGTGCCTCCTGTTCACACAGTGAGCCCTCAGCAACTTGATCACAGATTTTTTTCATGGAGGTAACCGCAAGAGGGGCAAGCTTGCTAATGGAGTCAGCCATTTGTTCTGCTGCCTCAGCTAATTCGTCCCGCTTAACTAGGTGAGTCAGATAGCCCAGTGATAACAGGGCTTCTTCATCTAATGTTTCAGCCGCCATAAGTAACCGCTTTGCTGTACTGACGCCTAGACGATGAACGTAACGCTGTATGCCGTTTAGTGGGTAGCAAAGACCAAAACGTGCTGCAGGTACAAGCAATGTCATACCTTTTACCCCAATTCGGATATCGCAACATAAACCAATTTCAGCACCGCCCCCATACGCGCTGCCATTCAATGCGCAGATGGTAGGAATCGACATAGCCGCTAATTTGTCTGTAAGAACCTGGAATTGTTCACCACTTAAATCTCCGCTCGACATCTGAGTAAGTGAAGCCCCGGCACAGAATGTTTTATCACCACTACCGGTCACAACTAACACTCGTATATCAGAGCTATTCTCCACAGATTCAAGGTGTGAAATAAAAAGCTCAATATCCTCGGCAGCTAACGAGTTATGCTTTGATGGGTTATTCAGCGTAATCCAGGCTACTTTCTCCTTAATAGCTAAACAAATCATCCCTTGAGAATCTGCCATGAGTGGGCCTTTAGGAAAGTGTGCCTTTAAGAAAATGAGCCTGAAGTTAGGTATAGCGTTTATTTATATCTTGTACCGCCACATGATATTTAGGGCGCATTTCTTCAAGATTGGAAATGTTGACGCCCAAGTCTTTTAACAACCCATCGGCGATACTATAAATCCAGCCGTGTACGGTCAGTTCCTGACCTCGCGCCCAAGCATCTTTGATAATATTGGTTTTGCAAACATTGACTACCTGCTCAGTTACATTCAGCTCACAGACCTTATTGACCAGTTCTTTTGCATCCTGACCTTCAGCAAGGAATGCCATGAGTGGGCCTTTAGGAAAGTGTGCCTTTAAGAAAATGAGCCTGAAGTTAGGTATAGCGTTTATTT
>DRHD01000054.1 GCA_011049795.1 Porticoccus sp. | reverse complement strand
GTTCAGCAACAGCTTAGCCAACAACAAACCATTTGCTGTGTGATCGACTTTCATTTACTACCACTGGCGACATACTTATTACCGGACATTGAGTTTATCCCCTGACCATAGAGATCAACCGCCGTATCAATATTTTTTTGTCGGACTTTGTAGAGCATGCTGATAAATAAGTTCAGCTTTTTAAGCAGCGATGGTTTGTTTCCTCTGATGGTGCAGGGGATAAACTCAATGTCCGGTAATAAGTATGTCGCCAGTGGTAGTAAATGAAAGTCGATCACACAGCAAATGGTTTGTTGTTGGCTAAGCTGTTGCTGAACGGCTTTAATGGCATAAAGGCTGACTAACAAATTGCCTATATGGCGATCCGTCATCACGACTAACAGGTTGGTAAAATTGTGTTTAGCTAGATTTTCCATAATGCTAGCGCTTACTAAAATCGAGAATGGCTTTAGCTCTATTTTTCCAGCTCAGCATCTCGGCCCGGTCTAGTGACTGCTGTGATAAACGTTGATAGCGTTGTTCATCATCTAGAATGGCTGTCACCGCCTTGGCATAGGCGGTGGCATCATCGCTGGCAATAATCACTCCGCTGTTATCCAGCACATCTTTTACACTGGGTAGGTCACTGCCGACAACGGGTAAACCGTTAGCCATAAAATCCAGTGCTTTGACTGGACAGGTTAAATAACGACTGTAGTAAGTGTTTTGTAGCGGCACCAAACCGATACTGATTTGTGTGGCCAGCACCTCATTGAGTTCTCGGGGGCTTAGGAAGGTGACGAATTTCAACACACTAGCCAGTCCCTCGCTGTTAGCCTTTGCGGTTAATTCATCCACTTGCCCCTGATGGCCGCCATAGCAGACGATTTCAATGTCCTGGTCACGTAGCTGCTGAGCTAATTCCAGAATAAGCGCTAACCCCTTAAAGCTGATCAGGTGACCAATATAAGCGATGCGTCGTTGTTGGCGGCGCTGCTCGCTGCTGCCGTTAAGCTTGTGGTCGGGTTTGGCACTGCCCAACGGTTGTACCGTCATCGGCAGTTCGGGCAGCCATTGCTGGTAGAGTGCGCGCTGGTATTCGGTCAGGCAAATCAGCCCATCCAGCCCGCCAAAGCTTAAGCGTTCAGCGATCATGCGACGGTAATCGGAGAGACCGCGGCTGGGCAGGTGTTTAACCGAACCATAATAATCGTGTACCTCGTGCAGGACGGTCAGTTGCGGGTAGCGTCGCTTCAGTCTAATGAGCTCAGCCAGGATACCGACTTCCCGGGTCATCACTAAAACGGGTTCATCCTGTTCGCAATAGCTTTTAATTGCCTTCAGCCCCGCTTGATAGACTGGGCGTTGCCCGCTTTTGGACTTGGGCGAAAGATGGATAGCGAGTTGCGGATGCGGTTCCAGTCCATAGAATTGGGTTAAATCGGCATTCAGGTCGGTGCCCTCCGGGCCATTAACAAAAAAGTCGGTGTTGATACCGTTCCATGCAAAGCTGAGGGCATTGAGCAGGCCCATATAAGCAATGGGTCCTGGCTTTTTCCAGGTGCCTTTGTTAATCCAGACGGCGCGCAATCGATAGTCCTGTCTATTAATAGGGGGTGGATGCCAAGAGCTTGTGCCCCCTTGCAGCGGGCCGCTCATCATACAGGCTTGTGATGGTCTTTTAAATTATCAGAAGCTGTATAAATCCAGTCTTCAATTGGGAGAGAATAACGTATAATGCGCGCCGTGGTCTATTTGGGCGCTCATTCCGTGCCCAGCCATGGGTTTTATTCATCCTTTGATCGAGTCAGCAGGGCACTGGTTAGCAATTTAATGTCAAAACAAGCAACAACATCCGCAACAGATACTGATGGTTGGTCAACATATAGTCGATTATTAACCTACAGTGTCCGATATTGGCATTACTTCGTGATCAGCATGCTGGGCTTTGCCGCCTATGCCGGTACCCAGAGTGCTCTGGCGCATATGATGAAGTATTTTGTCGACGGCCTTGAAAGTAAAGACCCCGGTTTGGCGACGTTTATTCCACTGGCGGTGATCGCCATCAGTATTGTTCGCGGCCTTGGTTTTTTCTTCGGCAATTATTTTATGTCGAAAATTTCTTTGAGTCTGGTTAATGATCTGCGTAAACAGATGTTTGACCATATGATGAATTTGCCCAGCGCTTATCACGATGCCTGTAATTCCGGTGAATTGGTGTCGATGATCACCTATAACGTCAATCAGGTGACCAACGCCGCCACCAATGCGGTGAAGGTGATTTTCAGGGAGGGCTTTACCGTTATCGCCCTGCTGGGTTATTTGCTTTATCAAAATTGGCAATTAACCCTGGTTTTTTTGTTGGTGACGCCTGTGCTCGCGGGGTTGATTGTCTACACCAGCAAAATATTCCGGCGCATGAGTGAAAAAATGCAGGCGTCGATGGGTCAGGTGACGCACATCTCTAACGAGGCGATTCAAGGGTATCGACTAGTGCGTAGTTATGGTGGTGAGGCTTATGAACAGCAGCGTTTTCACGGTGCCAGCAATAGCAATACTGACCAGGGTATTAAATTTAGCCGCGTTGCTGCTATCCAGACACCGGTATTTCAGTTTCTATTATCTTTGGCCATTGCTGCCTTAATGTTCCTGGTTCTTTATATGGCCACGGAAACGTCAGCGGGAGAGCTAGTGGCCTATGTGGTGGCGGCGGGTCTATTGGCTAAGCCGGTGCGTCAGTTGAGTGAAGTGAATTCGACCATTCAGCGTGGTATTGCTGCGGCTGAATCGATTTTTACCTTGTTAGATGAAGAGCAGGAACGCAATAGCGGCTCCGTGGTGGTGGATCGAGTCAGTGGCCGCATCGAACTGAGAGAGATTAATTTTGAGTATGAGGCGGGAAAATCTGTTTTACATGATATTAACCTAATTATTGAGCCGGGCGAAACAGTGGCCTTGGTAGGTCGGTCCGGTAGTGGCAAATCCACGCTGGCGAGCCTGTTACTGCGATTTTATGAAATCGATAGCGGTAAAATTTTATTGGATGAGGTGGAGCTGCGCGACTTAGATATTGCCTGCCTGCGTCGACAAATCGCTTTGGTTAATCAGCAGGTAGTCTTGTTCAACGATACGGTTGCCCGCAACATCGCCTATGGACAGTTGGCCGATGTTGATGACGAAGCCATTATAAAAGCGGCTACTGATGCCCATGCCATGGAGTTTATAGAAGGCCTGCCCGAGGGTTTGCAAACTATTATTGGTGAAGATGGCACGCGTTTATCCGGCGGCCAGCGCCAGCGCTTGTCCATCGCCAGGGCCCTATTAAAAGATGCGCCGATTTTGATTTTAGATGAAGCGACGTCGGCTTTAGATACCGAGTCCGAGCGCAATATTCAGGACGCACTGGATAAAGTGATGCAGGGTCGAACCACCATCGTTATTGCCCACCGCCTATCCACCATAGAAAACGCTGACCGGATAGTAGTGATGGATAAAGGACGCATTGTTGAGCAGGGCAGCCATGCTGAACTGTTAGCCAAAACGGGGCATTATGACAAATTACACTCCTTGCAGTTCCAGGATTAAAGCAGGTTGCTGATGAGGAATGGTGCTTTGATATGGGGGTTTATTCCGCGGTGAAGATACTGGTGACCGGTGGCGCGGACTTTATATAAAGTGGTGACCGAAGGTATTGTTGGAGAAACCTACAATATTGGCGGTCACAATGAAAAGACCAATATCGAGGTGGTGAAGACCATCTGTGGTATTCTGGAAGAGTTAGTCCCCGATAATGCTTTTTCGAAAGCGGCAGGCAATGCCACAGGTTTTGAGGGCTTGATTGAGTTTGTTAACGATCGCCCTGGTCACGACCTGCGTTATGCCATCGATGCGTCAAAGATACAGCGTGAGCCCGGCTGGGTACCGGCAGAGGATTTTGAATCGGGTATTCGTAAAACCGTTGCCTGGTATCTGGAGAATGATGCGTGGTGGCAGGCTGTATTGGATGCCAACGCCTACGGTGTTGTCGAATTCAGTGAGGATGGTTGCGTACTTTCGATAGAGGAAAAGCCCGAGTCGCCCAAGTCAAACTATGCAGTTACGGGGCTATATTTTTACGATAATCGCGTTGTCGATATTGCCAAAAATGTTAAGCCCTCACCGTATGGGTTATATCAGTGAGCGGCAGTTACGTGCGTTGGCTGAATCTTTGCGCAAGAGCGGCTATGGTGAATATCTGCTCAGCGTATTGACTGAGAAACTATACTGATGAATATTATTGATACCGCGATTGCAGGGATTAAGATATTTGAGCCAAAAATATTTGGTGATGAGCGCGGTTTTTTATTGAAGCCTTTCGGCAGTCCCGCTTTGATGATAGGGGTGTTGATGCACGGTTTGTGCAAGATAATCACAGCTCATCCTCTAAAGGTGTGCTTCGCGGTCTGCACTATCAAATACAAAAACCTCAAGGCAAGCTGGTACGGATAATTGCCGGTGAAGTCTACGATGTTGCTGTGGATCTGCGTAAAAGCTCCTCGACTTTTGGTCGGCATGTCGGTGTGCATTTGTCCGCAGACAATAAACGCATTTTCTGGGTGCCGCCGTGTTTTGCTCATGGCTTTTTGGTGCTGAGCGATAGGGCGGAATTTGTTTACAAGTGTACCGAGTAGTATGCGCCTGAGTACGATCGTTCGAATTTTGTGGAGTGATCCGGCGCTAGCTATCGATTGGCCTTTTGAGGGTGGCCCGAGCTATCAGCTAAAGATGAGGCTGCTAAAGTATTAGCCGATGCCGAGGTTTTTACGTGATTGAAGATACCGTTCCTCGACTTCTCGTTACCGGGAAAAACGGCCAGGTTGGGCGAGAGTTAGTTGAGATCGCGGAGGCTAAGGGTGTTGATGTGATTGCCTTTGGTTTGCATGAACTGAATATTTGCGATCGTGATGCGGTTATGGGTGCAATGACTATCCACAAGCCTGATGAGGTTATCAACGCAGCGGCTTACGCCGCGGTGGATAAGGCAGAAGAAGAGTCAGATTCAGCATTTACAGTCAATTGTGCCGGTGTAGAGAATCTGGCGCTGGGTAGTAAGGAGGTTGATGCACTATTGATTCATATTTCAACCGACTATGTATTCGATGGTAGTAAGGCTGCCCCGTATGTTGAATCGGATATTCCAAAGCCAAATGGAGTGTATGGCGCATCAAAACTTGCTGGTGAAGAAGTTCTAAAGAGCACTTGGGCAAAGCACATAATGGTTCGTGTCAGTTGGGTGTTTGGTCAACATGGCGCTAACTTTGTTAAAACCATGCTTCGACTGGCTGCAGAGCGTGACCAGTTGAGTGTGGTTAGTGACCAGCATGGAGGTCCAACAGCGGCAGTAGATATCGAAAACGTTATATTGGGCTTGGCGCTAAAAAATACGCACGACTTTGGTGTTTTTCATCTGAGTTCTAATCCTGAAGTAAGCTGGTACGAGTTTGCGCAGAGTATTTTTTCTGAAGCAAAAAAATAGGCCTAATTAGCAAAGTGCCAGTAGTAAAGGCGATATCGTCTGATCAATATCCGACATTGGCTAAACGGCCCGAGAATTCTAAGCTGGAATAGGGAAAATCCCGTTGTGCATCGGTAAGCTGGCATAACGGATTGGTGGATGTGTTAGCGCATCTCAAAGTTGCCAAGGAATAATTCTAAATGGGTGTGTATAAGTCTCTGGTGGCAAGATGTATTGGACGGAAGCTATCAGTTGCAGCCTATTGAAGAGAAAACTTAATGAAAGGGATTATATTGGCAGGGGATTAGGCTTAAATAAGTGCCGTTTGAGTCTGACCCCTTGATCATAATATCAATTGCATGTCGCTATACCCCTAGCTAATGCTGTTGTATTATAGCCGCGCTAAAATGCATACAGCTTAGCAATACATAGCCCAGTCAATAAAAGGTTAATAATCCATAAATGAGTAATTTAAGCTCGGGATCACAACAGATGCAGTCAACCGTTCAGCGTCCTTCTTCTAGAGACGAAATAGACCTTAAAGCACTCATATTAGTGCTATGGCGGGGGAAGTTAACTATTGCGGCATCTATTGTTC
>DRHD01000053.1 GCA_011049795.1 Porticoccus sp. | reverse complement strand
TCCAGTAAGATCGCTACGACTCGCTATTTTATCGTCCTCCAGTGCTGAGCCAATTAGATGGACGTAGAAAGGGGCAAGTTGTTCGGTTCCTTTTCGAGGCAGAATTGATAAAGGGAAATACGCCTCAACTGTACTTGGGTGGGAGCATTGTTGGCCCAGCATTGGAGGACGATAAAATAGCGAGTCGTAGCGATCTTACTGGAGTAGATCTTCAACATCTATTCTTGATTAAGTTGAATTTGACGCGCGTTTATTTGGAGAGCGTAAATTTTCGGTATTCAATACTCGATGAAGCCAACTTCATTGGAACAAATTTAGGAAAAGCCGATTTTACCGGGGCAAGGCTCAAGGGAGCGAACTTAAGTTTTGCAAATCTGAAGGGCGCAATATTTAATAACGCCAACCTAAGAGAAACCAAGGGGCTCAAACAAAAACAATTAGATGAAGCATGTGGCAACGATAAAACTTTATTGCCCGGTAAGCTTTCCATAACATCATGTCATGCTGACTATCAGCCCCATCAACCGCGATGATTGATTGCCGTACTTCGATTACTTAGGGGAATAAACGGGGTCAGATGAAACTTATACCATGTTAAGAATAAACGGGGTCAGATGAAACTTATACCATGTTAATAGAGACAGTTTCCGGTATATATGGAGAGATGGAAATTGTCCCTGATCCCGTTTTTACTCTTAGTTCAATGAATTTATCAAGGCCAGTAAAAATCGCTCTACGGGCAGGTCGCGTTAAAGCGCGCCTTTACTGGCAGCGTTATGTTTTCATAGGAATCGAGTTATGAGTATGTCCCAAAGAGAAAAAGCTGAAAAATTCTATTCAATGCACACCCAGGACGGGTGTTTTTTGATGCCTAACGCATGGGATATCGGTAGTGCCAAAATGCTAGTGGCTGCGGGATTTGAATCTATAGGAACAACAAGTGCAGGCGTTGCTTTCTCTATGGGGCGTCCTGACAATGTTTTCTGCTCTGAGGATGCAAGGCTAACTCGAGACGAAATGATAGCGGCGGTTCGTTCAATGGCTAATTCAGTTACCGTTCCTATAAACGCCGATTTAGAAGCAGGGTTTGGTCGTCAGCCGGAGATCGTTTCTCAAACAATCAAGATGGCGATAGACGCAGGCGCTGTCGGCGGAAACATAGAAGACAACACTGGCGACCCTTCAAATCCATTATATGACCTTGAGCTATCAGTTGATCGGATAAGGGCTGCGCGCAACGCAATCGATGACTCAAAAATCCCCTTTGTTCTAATCGGCCGAACAGATGAAATGATTGCAGGGCATTCGGCCAACCTTGCTCAGGCTATTAATCGGGCCAATTTGTATAGAGAGGCTGGAGCTGATTGTCTTTTTATTCCAGGTGTTAGTGATAAGGAATCTGTAGCAATATTGGTTAAAGAAATTGACGGCCCAATTAATGTTGTAATGGGTTTAAGCGGCTCTGAGGTTTCATTTCATGAATTAGAAAACCTTGGGGTTCGCAGAGTCAGTGTAGGTGGAAGTCTCGCAAGATCGGTTTACTATAAAATCCGTGAGGCCGCTGAAGAGATGTTTAATCATGGAACGTTTAGTTACGCTGACAAGCAGATTCCTCAGAATGAACTGAATGAACTATTTGAGCGAGAGTATTAAACCTAACAAAGTCATCCAGAGGGGGTTTTTGTGCGAGCACGGGGTCACGAGCACGGGGCCAGGTCTTGCATTGTGCATTTGGCTCGCACGATGCACACAGTAAGATCTGGCTCTCAGAATTTTTATATTCACTCAGCGTTAAACGAATGAAGTGCCTACAAATACTAGACCTAATGGTTATAAGTTTATGCCATTAAATGATTGTCTGACTCAACGTTCTTGAGCTACAAACCGAATTGTTTTAGCTATGCTTTATTTGTTCTTTGCAAAGAAATAGTGAGGTAAATATGGCTACTACAACTGATGTCTACGATGCCATTGTGGCCGCGGACAAAACATTTATGAGTACCTTCAGTCAGGGAAATGCGGCCGCTATTGCAAATCTCTATACAGAAGATGGGCAATTCCTGGCACCGAATGGTGGATTTGTGACAGGTAGGAAAGCAATCGAGGATACATTTCAATCTTTTATGAATATGGGAGTTAAAGAAATTAAGTTGGAGGTCCTGGAAGTGGAGGGGTATGGAGATACAGCTTCTGAAGTCGGCAAGTACACGCTCGAGGGCGAAGGTGGTCAGGTAATGGATGAAGGCAAGTTTGTCGTTCTTTGGAAACAAGAGGCGGGTCAATGGAAGCTGCACCGCGACATTATAAATACAAGCATGCCGGTTTCACATTAATCGTATACAAGGCTAGGCACCGAACCGCCGAGGCGCTGCTTCGCAGCTAAAAACCCCGGCGGCTAATACTAGCGGCGTTATACCCCATGGTACAGCTGGACGATATCGGTGCCGAGAGACAGTAAAAACTGAGGGAAAAACTAACTATTTTAACGAGGTAAAATATTTCAGCGTTTTGCGGTTACTGATGATTGCGAAATTCACTCGGAGACAAACCGGTCCAACGCCTAAAACTACGGGCAAAACTGCTCGAATCTAAAAAACCTAATTGGTAGGTGATAGCGGTAATAGAAAGGTCGGATTGTTTAAGGTATTGCATGGCGAGATGTTGACGTGTTTCGTCGACAATCACTTTATAGCTGGTATCCAGTTCTTTTAATTTTCGGTGCAGACTGCGGCAGCTAGTGCCTAGTTGGCTGGCTACTTTTTCTTGCGTAGGTTCGCCTCGGGGCATCAGATCAATCAAGCTGTTGTATACCGCACGCACAATGTCGTTTTTTCTAAATCGTGCTAAATACTCCGTCAGAACCTGTTCGTTTATTCGCACTAATTCTGAATTACCGGTGGGGATGGGGAGGTCTATAAGTTGTTGTGAAAAATGCATCTCACAGCGTTCTGCATCATAGCTTATCGGGCAGTTATAGTGTTTTTCATGGCGTGAAGTGTCTTTGGGTGCTGTGCGAGTTAGCTGTACCGCTGTGATCGGGTTTGATTTCTCTTTGCTTAATTGTTGGCCGCCGATGGCGATCAGGGCCATAAAGGAATCAATGGCATGATGGCTAGGCTGACTGATGTCATCGACCATATGCCAGCTGAGAATTACGTTCTCTTCGGTTTCAGTTATTTCAATCCGAACAGCGGTACTAACGACATCGGAGAATTTTTTAATGCGCTCCAGGCTTTCCCGCATCGAACTGCTGGCATGATGAGCATAAACGAGAGCATGAAAATTAGTCGGGGTAACGTGCTTAATGACTTCAAGTCCAATACAGTCATCACCGGAAAGTTCTTCAGCCAGCCTCCATAGCCGGGTCATTTTATCAATGGGGATGCGTTGGTTGGCGTCTTCGATACAGCGACTATCGATATTCACCTGTGCCAATAGTTTGCTGCCATCGCTGTAAGGTTGCAGTGCGCTCAGTATCGGCATGACCCAGGTGGCGATGGTGGTATGAGTGGCTCCAGACATCTAGTGCGTGGTCCTGTTTAATGGGTTACTCAGTCCGGGTTTACCTATCAGTCCGGAGGGCCATATTAGCAGCTAAGCTGATGGTGCGCTGTTGCTCTGTCCGGTTTGATCAATCGTTTGTCCGCTGAAGCACTGTAACTTAGCGCGATTAGGATTAGCATAGGCGTTAATATGAGTGGCGATCCTCGCCGAGGCAAACAATAAGTCAGTTTTAGCTGGCCACTATGATCGAAGGATGATTCCTATAATGATAAATAAAATGGCTGTTTCCGGTTTCTTGCTGGCCCTGGCTAGTCTGTCAGTGCAGGCAAATGAGCCGACAAATTTGTACTGGGGTGATACCCATCTTCATACCTCGTATTCCTTTGATGCCTTTCTGAGTGGAAATCAGTCGGCGGACCCTGATACGGCTTATCGTTGGGCCAAGGGGCAGCCAGTAATACATCCTTACACGCGGGCTAAAGTAAGGATTGAAACGCCGCTGGATTTTTTAGTGGTGTCTGATCATGCCGAAGCGATGGGAGTGATGCGGGCGATTGTTAATAACACGGAGGAGTTAGGTGAGCTGTCGCTGTGGGAATCCATAGCGCGCTGGGGATCATTACTTTATATTCGCTACACCGCAGGAGAAGGCAGTAATGCGGTGTTTCAGGGTTTATTGCCATCCAGGGCGGAGCTTCCCGGTACTGATCCAGTGCAGGATCCAGCCAATATCATGCCTGATAATCCATTGGGGGATTTGACCAAAACCGAGATCACCGCTTGGGGAGAGATCGTGGATGCGGCGGATCGGCATAATGATCCGGGTAAATTTACCGCTTTTTTAGGTTGGGAGTGGAGCTCTATTCCAACCGGTGCCAATTTGCACCGGGTGGTAATCTCTCCCAATGGCGCTGATAAAGGGCATCAATATATTCCCTTCGGCTCTGACCAGAGTCAGTACCCTGAAGATTTATGGGCATTTTTAGATAAAACCGCGAAGCAAACAGGCAGCGAATTTATTGCTATTCCGCATAACTCCAATGTTTCTAAAGGTTATATGTTTCCTGAAGTGACTCTGCGTGGTCAGCCGATTACGGTCGACTATGCGCGTACTCGTATGGTTTGGGAGCCGGTGGTGGAAATGACCCAGATTAAAGGCGATTCAGAAACCCATTCACAACTCTCCCCCAATGACCCTTTTGCCGATTTTGAAAACTATCCGTTTTACATGCAAAAAACACCAGAGCAATACACCGTTTCTGAAGGAGATTATATTCGTTCCGGCTTGCGGCGTGGTTTGGAAATTGAAAACAATATCGGTGTTAACCCTTACAAATTTGGGCTGATAGGGTCTACCGATTCCCATACCGGCTTGTCCAGTGCTGAGGAAGATAACTTCTGGGGGAAATTTGCCCACGATTCAACACCGGAAACCAAGCGCGGCACCGTGATTATCGGCGGCACCAAAGCCTCCGGTTGGAATATGTCCGCCTCCGGCCTCGCTGCAGTGTGGGCGACGGAGAATACCCGGCAAGGAATTTACTCCTCGTTTAAACGCCGTGAGGTTTATGCCACGTCAGGGCCTCGGATTAGCGTGCGCGTCTTTGGCGGTTGGGCCTTTGATGAGGCTGCCGCAGAGGCAGAAAACATCGCTGACATTGGTTATGCTCAGGGTGTGCCTATGGGCGGAGATTTAATCCAGCCAACTAACGAGACGGCTAAAGTTCAATTATTAATCCGTGCCGTGAAAGACCCCAACGACGCTAACCTGGATCGGGTGCAGGTGGTAAAAGGTTGGTTGGATGCTAGCGGTAAAAGTCATGAGCAGGTCTTTAATGTGGCTTGGTCAGCAGGGCGCGAGTTGGATAGCAACGGTCAGTTAGCTGCAGTCGGTAATAGCGTCGATATAAAAACCGCGAGTTATGATAATTCAATAGGTGCAGCAGAGTTAGCGACAGTCTGGACCGATACCCGTTTTGATGCCAGTCAGCGTGCCTTTTATTATGTGCGCGTCTTGCAAATTCCAACACCGCGCCACTCTCTTTATGATGCCGTTGCTCTGCAAATACCAGCGCCGGAAGAAGGCCCTGCGACCATTCAGGAGCGTGCATATACATCCCCTATTTGGTATACACCCAATTAACCAGGGCTGCTTAACGGTGAATCAATCGGCCCTATAAAAAGGTTTTTGTCATGTTAGCTACTCTCAGAAAATGGGTTCGGGAACCCCTCGTGCAATTTATGACGATTGCTGTGTTGCTATTTGTCTCGGCAGATAGTTTTTTCCCCCGTGATGAGATAGACAGCCCTTATGCTATTGAAGTTGATAAAACGGCGTTATTGAAATTTTTGCAGTATCGAAATAAGGCGTTTAATGCCTCGGCGGCGGCTGATCATTGGCAGCGCTTATCGGCGTCTGATCGAGAAGCGTTAATCACTGATTATGTTCGTGATGAAGTATTGTATCGAGAAGCGATAAATTTGGGGCTCGATGAAGATGACCAGATTATTCGTCGACGTTTAATTCAGAAATTGGACTATATCACCGCCGGCTTTATTGACGACACGGCGAAAATTTCTGAGCAAGAACTGGCGAGTTATTTTTCAGTTAATCAAAACGATTATACTATCGATGCATCGCTGACTTTTACTCATGTTTTTATTGACGCCTCCAAACATGATGTTGGCTCCAGGAGTGTGCTGGCAGGGAATACCTTGCAACAGTTGAATGAACATAGTGTGCCGTTTGAAAAAGCGCCCAACTATGGTGATCGCTTTATTTTCCATCGTAATTATGTGGATCGAACGCCAGCGTTTGTGGTCAGCCATTTTGGTGAGGAGTTTTCTGATGAGGTTTTCAAACTGTCGGAGGGCAGTCACTGGTATGGGCCTTATGAATCCCGGTACGGTACGCATTTGGTGCAGGTCAGAAAAAACATTCCCGGTTATTTACCCCGCTTAGACGAGGTCGCGGCTTTAGTGCTGGAGGATGTGAGGCGAGTAAAGCTTGATGAGAAAAGAAGGCAGGCGGTAGATAATATGATTGGAAAATATTCACTGCATCGCAATTTGCCCAAAGCCAAGGTCAAGGTCAAGGATAGCAGCGTTGATATTGTCCGTTATAGCCACGGTTTATTTCCGCAAGAGCTGGCTAATGCGCAGTAAATCCCTACTGCCGGTTTTATATGTATTAGCGAACCTGTTGCTTGGCCCTGCGGTGTTTGCCCACGAAGGGCGGCCTGTCTATATCGAGGTACAGCAGGCTGCGGACGGAATTTATCACTTGCGCTGGAAAACGCCGCCGGTGATAAAGTCGGGGTCGGAGCCTTTGGTTTCTCTGCAGGGCAACCATTGTCAGCCGTTATCGGCCCCGGTACGTCCCAGGCTTAGCGGCGCTAAACAGTATCAATGCGATCGCCTCGACAGTGGCCGCGAGGGTGTTAATTCGACGTTAGGGGCAGCGGGGGCTAATCTTGAAATTGTTGTCCAATACCCCGGCAATAACCCGGCACTCTCCACCTTAATAAAATTGACTCGCCTTGATGGCAGTGTCATTAGTTTATTCAATAGCCCTGATCAGCTTCGTATTCGTTTGCCTGCACAACTCAGTGCCTGGCGTGTCGCTTGGCAGTATATGATTGCCGGCTTTGAGCATATTTTAGGTGGTTACGATCATCTATTATTTGTTTTATGCCTGATGCATATTGCCGGCGGTTATCGACGTATTTTTATTACGATTAGCGGTTTTACCCTTGCCCATTCTGTCACTTTGGCATTGGCTGCTTTGGGGGTTTGGCGGCTTAGGATTGATGTGGTGGAGGTATTAATAGCGCTTAGTATTGTTATGTTGGCGGCAGAAATAATTAAAGCCAAAATGACGCAGCAACAGGTTTCTTTGGTTTGGCGGTATCCCGCTGTCGTGGCCGTTATTTTTGGTTTGTTACATGGTTTTGGTTTTGCCGGTGCTTTGGGTGAGATGGGCTTACCTGACTCGATGAGAATTTCTGCGCTGGCTTTTTTTAATATTGGGGTCGAGATAGGCCAGATAGTATTCGCCGTGGTAGTTGTGCTTGTCTTAATGTTGTTGAAAAATATTGTTAGCGCTAAAAGTTTTGATCCCCATATTGATGGTGATGTTAATACCCATAAAGCCGCATCTGCAGTGTCCTCCGACACTGTGCGTTTACCTGTGATCCTTATCTACGGCGTCGGCACGATCAGTGCTTATTGGTTTGTGCAGCGAGCTGTGGTTTTATTCGGTCAATAGCGGCGTTTAGTTTTTTCGTCACGTTCGGTAAGAGCCGAGTAATGGTATAAGCCTGATTGTATTTTATGGACGTCTGATGTATCAGCCCTGCTGATTGATTTTACGTGCTGTCTTTTTGTGAATAAGTCACAAAGCCTACAGAAAAACCCCTGATATTACTACCTGAGGAAGCTAAAGTAATGGCTGGGTAGGGGGTTTCTGTGGCCTGTACTTATTGCCGTATTCCAATAGCGGTGTGGTCATAGGCTTTAGAATGTCATGTGAATAAAATTTCTCTCCATGAAATACCGTCAGGGTATGCCAGTAATCCATATAGCATGCTGGGATGATTTATTTTTACCCTGTGCATGGGTAATGATCGAGGCTTGTATGTTTTTTATACAGGCGCGCACGTATTTTTTAGTGTTGTTTATATTGTTTTATTTTGTGGATGAGTCCCTTTTTATTCTAATTGAGACATTTATATTAATTCAGGCGACTAGATAGCTGATAGTTGCCACTGATCTTTGGAAGTTTTTATGAGCAGTTATAAAGCCCCTTTACGAGATATCCGGTTTGTCTGTAATGAGTTATTCGAAGCAGATAAGCATTACCAAGCCATTGCTGGTGCGGAAGAGATTAACTTGGAATTACGCGACGCTATACTCGAAGAGGCAGCAAAATTTTCTGAGCAAACTTTGGCCCCACTGCGGCGAGTGGGCGACGAAGAAGGTTGCCAGTGGCAGGAAAGTGGTGTCACCACACCTAGTGGCTTCTCAGATGCTTATCAGAAGTTTATTGATGGTGGTTGGCCGGGTTTAAGTATGCCTGAGGAATATGGTGGTCAAGACTTGCCGGTGTCCATTGAATTAATGGTGTCAGAAATGACTAGTCAGGCTAATCATGCCTGGTCAATGTATCCGGGCTTGAGTGCTGGTTGTCGAGCAACATTAATCGCTCATGGTACTGAAGAGTTAAAGCAGACTTATTTACATAAGCTTGTTTCTGGGCAGTGGACTGGTACCATGTGCCTAACGGAATCACAGTGTGGTAGTGATTTGGGCTTTCTGCGAGCCAAAGCTGAAGATAATGGAGATGGCAGTTATTCGATAACAGGCACTAAAATTTTTATTAGCTCTGGTGATCACGATATGGCTGAGAACATTATTCATGTGGTCTTAGCCAGGTTGCCTGGAGCGCCTGAGGGGACTCGCGGAATTTCCCTGTTTATCGTACCTAAGTTTAATGTCACAGAGCAGGGTGATTGCGGAGAGCGCAATACGGTGAACTGTGGTTCATTGGAGCACAAGATGGGTATCCATGGCAACGCGACCTGTGTGATGAACTTTGATGGTGCCAGGGGCTATTTGATTGGTGAGCCTAACAAAGGCCTTAAG
>DRHD01000052.1 GCA_011049795.1 Porticoccus sp. | reverse complement strand
TTTCTATCTCCACAACGAAGTAAAGAGTATCGAAAAAACTGCCCGTGAATTACAAGAGCTAGTACCTGAAGCTATTAGCAGAGCGGATCAACTGGGGGCTGGATTTACTCTGGCCACTCACGACCTGGAAATTCGTGGCGCGGGTGAACTCCTGGGAGAAGATCAAAGCGGCCACATTCAGTCCATTGGGTTTACTCTCTATATGGAACTGCTTGAACGTGCGGTCGATGCTATCCGCAAAGGAAAATCCATCGAATTAGATATTCCTATGTCTGAGGACATTGAGATCAATCTGAATATTCCGGCATTGATACCTGAGGATTACCTACCCGATGTACATATGCGGCTGATGATGTACAAACGTATTGCCAATGCCAACTCCGAATTAGATTTGAGAGAGCTGCAGGTAGAAATGATCGACCGCTTTGGCCTCATACCCAATCACCTGAAAAATCTTTACCGAGTCACAACGCTTAAACTACAAGCGAGAGAGCTAGGCATCAGTAAGCTAGAAGCTGGCCCAATGGGTGGACGTGTCGACTTTGGCAGTGATACCGTTGTAGAGCCACTCACTATTGTGCAATTGGTACAAAAACAACCAGAGGTCTATCGCCTGCAGGGCGCGACCACCCTAAAATTTACAGCGCCAATGGACACCACAGAGCAGCGACTGGAACAGGTCCAAACATTTTTAAACCAGCTGATGCCAACAGGGAATATTCATTAATGAACCACCTGAGCCACATTGTTTCAATCCTTGCATTTATCACACTACCGATTATTGCGCAGACGGTGTATGCAGAAGATACCTCTTGGTATCAAATTGAAATTCTTATTTTTAGTCAGCAAGATTTATACAGGGAAGAAAAGCATCGCATGGACGCTCAACTCAGCTACCCTGATAACTGGCGGAACCTTTATGACCCCTCATCGCCTCAAAACAGGAGAGTAAATTCAGCTTCTTTAGAAACAGATTCGGTATTGAACCCAAATGCCTCAACAAACAGCTTGGCTGAGGCTGATATAGAATCCTATGCTGCCCTGCCCCAAAATTCACTCAAACTTGGACCGGATAACTACGCACTGAAACGCGCCCCGGGATACAAACCTCTTTATCACAAAGCATGGCGTCAACAGGGACTGGATTTCCAACATAGTCCCTGGATATTACTCCAAGGGGGAGAGCAATACGGCAACCACTATGAGCTGGAAGGCAGTATTCGACTGGTGAAGAATCGTTACCTGCACATTCAAGCCAATCTGTGGAAAACCCGCTTTGCTTTATTAGCCCCATCGTTAATGATGGAAACAGTTCATTCGGACACAGCCACACCTGGAATATATTCACCCAAAAGTCCGGTATCAGAAGAATCGTCTTTAATCTGGCCAACATTACCCAACCTACCCGGCGCCGAAGTATCAGAGGGACTCACTCCTTCAACCCTAAACAATGCCAAATTTCAGGTGACAGATATCATCACGCTGGAACAATCTTCGCGAGTTTCCCGAGATGAGGTTACCTATTTGGACCACCCTGAAATGGGTGTATTAGTACTTGTTAGTAAATATGAGGAAGAATCTGTGGACACACCTGTTAATAACTAGGGCCTGTTAACACTATTGAAATGTCTCTGTTATGACTAAAAAATTACCAGACAAGGCATGAGGAGAGAAGTTTGGTCATTCCAAATGAACGATGAATAACGCAGTATGGTGCTTTTTTAGCCATAACCCGAAGGGCTGAAGCTATTTTTCCCTTCCACCGTGTTGTTACTCGTTTATGTAGCTGGCTACACAGCACTCATAACGCCTTGTGGAAGAAAAAAATAGCATTCAGCAGTGATACTTCAATAGTGTTAACAGGCCCTAGTGTAGGTTAATCACTATTCACCTACTTTTCTGGCACGTCCCAGATACCCGCCCCAAGCACCCTTGGTTTTCTTTGGGGCAGCATTAGATTTTTTCTTCTCAGTACTGTCATGACCCCCTTTATAAACAACCTCCGCAGAAGGTGAGCAGGGTCTGTCACTAAATGTAGTATTACCTTGAGCATCTACACATTTGTACACAGTTGCTGATGCACCTGACACCACACCGATGAGGCAACACAGAGCCAAAATAGTACGGCTTACACATCCCATACAATACCGCTCACCGTTCCCATAAGTTGAACCTATTCGGTATTTTTTG
The DNA here is from genome assembly GCA_011049795.1 of Porticoccus sp. The sequence goes on along the minus strand of DRHD01000052.1, from coordinate 21,647 downwards.
CCACAGCGACCAATAATCGACGAATATCAGTCATACGTGAATCAATCGTCTGTTGTATCTGGTCCATAGAAATATCACCATCACCCAGACCTGCTGCCAAATTAACAACCAACGCTAGACAAGCATAGGGAATGCCCAGCTCACGGGCCAGTGCTGCCTCTGGCATTCCAGTCATACCCACAATGTCACAGCCATCTCTCTCCATCCGGGCAATTTCAGCAGCTGTTTCAAGCCTGGGCCCTTGAGTAGCACCATACACACCACCCGCATGCACGTGTAACCCCAAGGGAATAGCCTGCTGTAGCAATTTGTCTTTTAAGGTAGTGTCATAGGGGTTGGTAAAGTCCACATGCTGTAACGGAACACTGGGGCTATCTGAGCTAGGACCTTCTGAGCTAGGACCTTCTGAATAGGTGTGCTCCCTCCCCCAGGTGTAGTCGATGATTTGATCCGGTATCACCACATCCCCAGGGCACATTTCCCTATTAATACCACCGACAACATTCACCGCATAGATAGCAGATACTTGCTGGTCTTTCAGCGCGGCAATATTGGCTCGATAATTAACTCGGTGGGGTGGAATGCCATGTGTTTCTCCATGGCGGGCAATAAACACCACCTCTGTATTTCCAAACGCACCACAAATCAAGGGTGAAGAAGGTTCTCCCCAGATTGTCGTGGGTGTCAATCGATCCCGAACATTCAGCTCACCAAAATCGTCAAAACCACTACCACCAATAATGCCTACCTTCATTAAGGCGCCGCTGAAATAGGCTGAGGGCTATTATCTATCTGAGCTAAATGTATTTGATCAGGAAGGTGTACCGTAGAAGTAGGAAAGGCAATCTCAGCCTCATGACGGGCAATCACCTGGCTCACTTTTAATAGAACATCCTGTTTGATTGCATGGAACTTGACCCATTCAGTGGTCTTGGTAAACGTGTAAATAAAGAAATCCAGTGAGGAGGCCGAAAACGTATTGAAATTAACGATCAATGTCTGGCTCTGATCGATTTCAGGGTGCTCGCGTAGCATCCGCCGCACATCGTCTACGATGACTTCCATTTTTCCAATATCATCATAACGAATACCTATGGTTTCGTAGATGCGGCGATTGGACATTCGCGAGGGGTTTTCTACTGAAATACTGTTAAAAATAGAATTTGGAATATAGAGCGGGCGCTTATCGAAGGTACGAATACGGGTAAGACGCCAACCCACATCTTCCACGGTACCCTCAATTTCTTGATCAGGCGAACGAACCCAGTCACCTACCTTGAAGGGCTGATCCCAATACAGCATCAAACCACCAAAGAAATTCGCCAATAAATCTTTCGCCGCAAAACCCACAGCCAAGCCACCAATACCACCAAAAGCAAGCAACCCGGAAATACTGTAGCCAAACACCTGCATCGCTATCAGGATGGCAGTGATAATGATAGAAGCACGCAGTAGTTTGCCAATCGCCCTGACGGTGGTTTCGTCCAGAGGCTCATCCATATAGTCAGGATGAACCAGATTACGCTCAGCACGCGTAATAAGGTTTACCAGAAACAGGGCGCCCAGGAAAATTACAGCGACCCGGTTAATCGGCTCAATCAACTCATACCATCCTGATTCAGCGACTCTGGCGGCCACCGCAGCAGCCATATTGACCCCTAGAATCCAGATGCCCCATACCGCTGGGCGGCGGAATGCTTCGATCAAGGCATCATCCCAAACTGTACTGGTACGCGAAGCATGGGCCTCCAGATAATTGATCAACTTATTAACAAAATAACCGAGCATCATAGCGACAAAGACAATCAGAAAAATTTCGACCATCCACAGGTACTGTGCACCCGTAATTTTTACTAGCCAATTTTCCAGAAGTTGCATAGGGACCTTTTCCTTTTGCGATATTTATAGACAAGAAGTTTGAAGCGCCAGCAATGCTGAGGAGGTAGCCAACCAGCGTTCGGTACTGATCAAACTCTCCCAGTTCAATGATTGCCTTGCCGACATTGTAGATAACCGGGATGAGGGTACAACCCCACTATTTTTCAGATAATCCAACACCTCCAATGCACCTTGACGATGGTTGCACACCAGCACCATATCACAGCCTGCCAGGAGGGCACAGCGAGCTTTATCCGCGTAACTACCCGCCACATCTGCCCCCTTCATGGAGAGGTCATCGCTGAAAATCACCCCTTCAAATTGTAGCTCGCCACGGAGGATTTCCTGTAGCCAATAGCGTGAAAAACCCACAGCGTCTTCATCGATGGAGGGAAATACAATATGGGCAGGCATCACCGCATCCAGCTCCTTCGCCAGATCAACAAAAGGAAGCAAATCCCGCCCTTGTAACGTCTCAAGAGAACGGTCGTCATAGGGTGTTTCAAGATGACTGTCTGCCCTCACACCACCATGACCCGGGAAGTGTTTACCCGTCGTCGCCATCCCGGCCTCATGCATACCCTTGATAAAGGCTCTGGCAGAGAAGATGACAGCCTCAGGATCATTAGAGAAAGACCGATTAGCAATGACTTCACACTGAACACGATCCACATCCAACACGGGAGCAAAACTAAAGTCCAGGCCACAGGCCAGCAGTTCCGATGCCATCAGCCAACCAACATCCTGCAGAAAAGCTTCGGCATTTTCTGCGCCCTCATTTTCTGCACCCCCACTGTCCACACCCCTCGCTACGCTCTCACACATTTGGTCACCAAGCACTTGCATCGGAGGAATTCGGGTAAACCCCTCTTTAAAACGCTGTACTCGGCCACCTTCCTGATCTACACAAAGCAAAAGTTCTGGTCGAATAGCTCTAATTTCAGCCACTAAACCCATAATTTGCTCACGATGTTCAAAATTACGGGCAAAAAAGATCACGCCACCTACCCAAGGATTTTGGACTAACTCTGTTTCTTCAGTTGTCAGTGTCAACCCTTCCAGGTCGAGCATCAGTGGACCGAGTGTCATGGCATCAAATCTCATCAGGTTGGAGGCGCAACATAAGAAGGCAAAGAAGGCTTGTCAACTACTTACAAAAATTAGACAAATTTTTCATGTACAACACAATCCTTTATGTCATCTAGATCTTAGCCACTAGCGCCTTAATCAACCTGTAGAAAATAAACTCATTTGAATAAAGGAAGTTAGCTGCCATTCCTCATATATCTTCTTAGCTGGACACCTCATATGAACAACTTCCCCACCTCGTAAACAGCCTGGGTATCGGGTGCGTCGCCTATGGAATGGTGCTAGGTTGAAGACTCAGGATAATAAGGAGGAAAGAATCATGGCTTCACAAGTCCCCGTCATCGGTGCCTGGTATCAGGACGCTGCCGAAGACCAACTCTTTGAGGTGGTCGCCGTGGATGAACATGCGGGTGCCATAGAAATCCAATATCTGGATGGTGAAGTCAGTGAACTTGATCTGGAGACTTGGCAGCAAATGCTTCTGCTCTCAGCTAAGCCGCCGGAAGACTGGCGGGCTGCCTATGAATTAAGCCGCGAAGACAGCTCAATGGCTGATGACGTCATTGTACCAGAGAATTTCAATGACCCTCTCGCAGATTTAGACTCTGACACCATTTACGGATTAGACGACTTCTAAGCAGAGAAATTGAGGCACTGACACTACCGCTAGCCCACTACTCAGCAATTTCCTGAGCCTGTAGCATACGTGCGTGTTGTAGAATAATTTTTGCCGCTGCCTCTGCATCATCAACGATAGTAAACAAGTGTAATTCTCTCTCCGCAATACACCCATTAACCAACATTGTTTTCCGCATCCAATCAACCAACCCCTGCCAATACTCAGCCCCCAGCAAAATAATAGGAAATGGTCTTACTTTACCTGTTTGCACGAGTGTTAAGGCCTCAAATAACTCATCCATGGTGCCATATCCACCTGGAAAAATAACAAACCCCACGGCGTGCTTCACAAACATAAACTTGCGAACAAAAAAGTAACGAAACTCAAGAGACGTATCTAGATAAGGATTAGGCTCCTGCTCGGTTGGCAATGAAATATTCAGCCCGACAGAGGCGGATGAACTGGCAAAGCAGCCTTTGTTTGCGCCCTCCATAATTCCGGGGCCTCCACCGGTAATAACCGGAACGCCGGCCTCTCCCAAAATAGCACCGAGTTTATGGGCTTCTTCATAAAATTCAGAGCCCGCTTTAAACCGAGCGCCCCCAAACACAGTGACAGCACCCCCCAGTTTAGCGAGGTACTCTATACCGGCCACCAACTCTGACTGGATACGTAATACACGCCATGCCTCAGGAATTTTGGCTTCGTCCATACAACCTCCTTACTTACCGCTATTTTATGCCTGTGAGTACTACCATAGCACTTGCTACCGTATCACTAACTAAAACTTTTGTAGTTGTTTCTCTGACCACATCGAGCATATTTTAATCTTATAAACAGACACTTAAGTGTAGTCTGTTCCCTGTGGTTCACTATCTAGATACCCTTTAAAAAACCTTTGGCAAATACTGTAATTTCCCCATATACTGTATTTTGATACAGGCTATATTTATTTACAGTTGTTGCTTTGCACAGATTATTTGTGGCTCCAGCCAAAAGCGACTCATTAAAAATAGTCATCATTCAATTCAATGGGGTACACCATGGCCACAGCAGCGCTCACCGCTAGACAGCAACAAATCTACGATCTGATCAAACAGCATATCGAGAATACTGGCTACCCCCCCACCCGAGCTGAAATTGCCAATGAGCTGGGGTTTAAGTCACCCAACGCCGCTGAAGAACACCTTAGAGCCTTGGCTCGTAAGGGTGTTATCGAAATGATTTCTGGTACTTCCCGTGGTATCCGGCTTCTTGGCGAGGAACAATCAGGTCTTCCTCTGATCGGTAGGGTTGCTGCTGGAGAACCAATTTTAGCCGTGGAAAATATTGAGGATTACTTGGAAGTCGCTGCAAATATGTTTTACCCCCAAGCTGACTACCTACTGCGAGTTAACGGTATGAGCATGAAAAATGTAGGCATCATGGATGGAGATCTACTGGCTGTTCATAAGGCAGAAACTGCTGAAAATGGTCAGATAGTTGTAGCGCGTATTGGAGATGAAGTCACAGTAAAACGCTTCAAGAAAACTCGTAAGCGACACGAAATCATGCTGTTACCAGAGAACGAAGAACTTGAACCTATTTTGGTCGATTTGCGCGAACAAGACTTCTCAATTGAAGGCCTTGGCGTAGGTGTCATTCGCACCCAAACGGTATAGCTACAGGGTGAGGATAGGATTTAAAGTGAACAGCGTTTAGTGCAGTACGTGGGGACTACCTGTTTCCAGGCTACCCTCTTCCATCGACATACTTTCAGAGCCCAACTGCTCGAATAACTCAATGCCTGAATCGATCATCACTTTTGCCACGTCCATTTTGGCATCCAGTAGAAATTCCTGAACCTCATCAGAGAAGCTAATGCTGATTAATGGCTCATCTTTTTCGTTAGCACGCTGAAGTGCAATATCACCATTAGGCAACACCACGATTTCAAAAAGAGTACGAGACATTTATTATTCCAGTTGAGAATTTGACAGATTAGACAACCGAATTGTAACAGGGTCACACGCCGTTATTAACCCCGAACTCTCTTCCTATGGCTTTGAATACTTCTTTAAGTGCAGAAATACATAACGCACAAATGGCCTAACACTCAATCATCAATGATCGATGGCGATCCACCATCTCTTCAAAGTGCTCATACCATCGCCTGAGCTGCTTCTCTCCCAAAGTAACAGCATCATCCTGCTGACCCACCTGCGTCACAGCAATAGGGCTGGATTCGGCTGTTTTGGCTTTCTGCTGGGGTAGTTCGGACAACTGTTCATAAGCAGACAGCATCTGACAAAGCCAGCTATCTGGATTATCCTCCAAGTTGGACATTTCCTGCGCCTCACCTGGATGTTTGTTAATACTCGCGAGGCATGAGACCAAATCATTCACTACCAAAATAGACTCTGGCGAGTTGAACTGATAAGTGGTGGCTACTTCTCGTAAATAATGATGATAAGCACAGAACAACTGAGAGAGCACCGACTCACATAGAGCTTCTTCCAGTTGGGCAGTGCAGTTATGCTCAGGCTGAAGTTGCCCTAACAGCAGCTTACTGAAACACAGCTTTTGATTAACAGCTGAGAGATACGTATTCACAACGCCCCCCTGTTACTTCTTTTTACCTTTGCGGCCATCTGTCTCACGCCAGCTACCATTGCTGTAAAACGCCTTCCAACCCGTTGCTTTGCCGTCTGCTTCCGACTGCACATACTGCTCCGCCGTCTTGCGGCTATAACGCACAACCGTTTTTAAGCCATCAGGGTCTTTTACCGGCGCACTGAACAGAAACGTGTATTTTGGATCAATCTCATCTTTATGGGGTAACAACTCAGCAACCAGCGGGGCTCGTGTCTCACGGTGTTTCGGAAATTTACTGGCAGCCAAAAATAAGCCCGAGGCCCCATCACGTAAAATATAGTGATCTTCCACTTTCACACAGGCCAGTTCTGGCATCGGCACTGGATCCATCTTGGGTGGTGCAGCCTGACCACTTCTCAACAGTTTCCGGGTATTCTTACAATCCTCATTGGTACAGCCAAAATACTTACCAAATCGACCAGACTTCAGCTGCATATCATTAGCGCATTTGTCACACTCAATAATCGGCCCTTCATAGCCCTTAAGCTTGAAGCTTCCTGCTTCGACCTCATAGCCCTCACAGTCCGGGTTATCACCACAGATGTGGAGTTTGCGGGTCTCATCAATCAGGTAACTATCCATCGCGGTATTACAAATTTTGCAACGATGCTTGTGGATCAACTGTTTAGATTCAGCTTCATCATCCTCGTCCACGTTGACGGCTTCATCGCCTGAAGTAAGGTTGAGAGTGCCCTTACAACGCTCTTTCGGCGGAAGGCTATAACCAGAACATCCCAGGAACACACCGGTAGAACCACTGCGGATCATCATTGGACGATCACACTTGGGGCAAGGAATATCCGTCAGAGAGGGTTCATTGGGACGCATCCCGCCCTCGGATGCTTCTGCCTTGGCAAGCTTTTCTGAAAAATCGGCATAGAAGCGATCCAGCACCACCTTCCAATCCAGCTCTCCCTCGGCAATCTCATCCAAATATTCTTCCATGGTGGCCGTAAAACCATAGTCCATCAGGTCAGAAAAATTCTCCGTCAGACGCCCCGTGACAATATCGCCAATTTTTTCGGCGTAAAAACGTTTATTTTCGATCCGGGCATAGCCTCTATCCTGAATCGTAGAAATAATAGATGCATAGGTAGACGGACGACCAATACCGCGCTTTTCAAGCTCTTTCACCAAGGCCGCCTCTGAATAACGAGCCGATGGCTTAGTAAAGTGCTGTAGTGGAATCAACACGCTCATACCCAACTTGTCACCCTCGGCCATTTCGGGCAGTTCTACATCATCATTTTTCTTGGCCAGTGCAGGTAACACCTTCAAATAACCATCAAACCGAGTGATCCGCCCCTTGGCACGCAACTCAAAATCACTGGCCGTTACTGTCACGGTGGTACTGGTAAATTGTGCTGGGGTCATCTGACAGGCGACAAATTGTTGCCAAATCAACCGGTAAAGCTTTTTGGATTCCTCTTCCATGCCCACCAGATCGCTGGGCACAATATCAATATTGGATGGACGAATAGCTTCGTGTGCTTCCTGAGCCCCTGACTTACTACTGTAGACATTCGGGCTTTCCGGCAGGTAATCGGCACCGTAACGGGTTTGGATAAAGTCTCGACAAACCTCCACCGCTTCAGCACTCAGGTTCGTAGAATCTGTACGCATGTACGTGATGTAGCCCGCTTCGTAGAGACGCTGGGCCGATATCATGGTTTTCTTTACCCCATAACCCAGACGAGTGCTCGCCGCCTGCTGTAGGGTAGAGGTAATAAATGGCGCTGAGGGCTTGCTACCGGTAGGTTTGTCCTCACGATTGCTGACCTGATATTCAGCCGTTCTCAGTGCATCAACTGCTGCATCTGTCTGCGCCTTGTTCTTGGGCAGAAAGTTTTTGCCGGCCTGTTTTTTAACTTCGAAACGGATTTTATCTTCAATCTCCGTTTCTAAATCAGCATGCAGCGTCCAGTATTCATCGGGGACAAATGCCCTAATTTCACGCTCACGTTCAACAATTAACTTCACGGCGACTGACTGTACACGCCCTGCTGACAAACCACGTGCCACCTTGCTCCAAAGCAGGGGGGACACCATAAAGCCTACTACTCGATCGAGAAAGCGGCGGGCTTGCTGGGCATTAACACGGTTATCATCAAGTTCAGAGGGTTGAGAAAATGCCTCTTGAATCGCCTTCTTCGTGATTTCGTTAAACACGACTCGTTTATAGCGACTATGGTCACCACCGATTGCCTCTCTCAGGTGCCAGGCAATGGCCTCCCCCTCGCGATCCAAATCCGTCGCGAGATAAATTGTGTCGGCATCTTTAGCCAACTTTTTCAATTCGGTAACGACTTTTTCTTTACCCGGCAAAATTTCGTAACGGGCTTTCCAACCATTCTCAGGGTCCACACCCATTCGGCTGACAAGCTGGGTCTTGGCTTTACGTGCTTTGTGTATGATCTTGTCTTCAGGCGACAACTTTCGGGTAATCGCGGCAGCTTTTGCACGCTCTTTCGGGTCTACAGTCTTACCGCCGCCGGTGGGTAAGTCACGAATATGGCCGACGCTGGACTTAACAATAAAGTCATTGCCCAGATACTTATTAATTGTCTTAGCCTTGGCTGGTGACTCAACAATAACGAGTGATTTGCCCATAAAACTGTCACTTACTCTCTGATTTGGTTGTTTAAAGTGCGGTTGGAATACCATAAACCGCACCTGAGGAGGCGAATATACATGTGCCTCCGGTGGGTCGGTCAAGGAAATTTTTAATATACTTTGTAATTACAGGTGATCTCACTCAGTTTCGTATTGCATCTCTCAGGACAGATAATTGGTGACCAACCACCCCAACATCGTTCAAATCACCCCGTTCCTTCCAGTAAATTCGAACACCCTGTGAGTTGGCTTCCAAAGCAATCACATCCTTGGGAAGCTTCTCAAGTGCAGAGCCAATACCGCTGACCAGACTATCGTTGGACTCCCTACCCATCCATTGCCACCCAGCCCAAGGCGAAGGGTCTCCCCGGTGAGTCTCCTTCAGCAACAGCCACTTTTCCATGCGTGGCTCTACTGAAGGGTCAGAACCCGGGTTCCAAGGACATGTATAAGTCACGTATTCAAGCCGTCCCTCCCCCTCTCGGGCATCGGCGGGCTTACTCAACTTGACCCTCAATCCCTTTACTGCGGCCTCCTGTCGCATGGCTGTGATCAGTTTCTGGCGAGGTGACTGCCTGAACCACATCAGTGGTGACAGGATGATGGCCAATACAAAGGCTATTAACAAATAGGTCATTGTCTGCTACAACTTCTATTAGAACTAATTAATTTCAACTCCCGACAACGGAAGTAACCCTATGTCTGCCTATAAACATATACTCGTTGGCTTGGATTTATCCGAAGAGTCACAGCAAGTGGTTGACCGAGTCAAGTCTCTCTTTACAGGCGGCACTCAGAAAGTGAGCCTGATTCATGTTCAGGAGCCGCTCTCATTTGCCTACGGCGGCGATATCCCCATGGACCTTACCGATGTCCAGAACCAACTCGAAGATCGCGCTAAGGCTCGTTTAGAAGCTATTGGTAAGGAGTTAAATGTCGCTCCAGAGAGCCAGCATGTCATTATCGGTCAACCCGCCCATGAATTGCATCGTTTTGCTACAGAAAATCATGTTGACCTAGTGGTTGTGGGAAGCCACGGACGCCACGGCCTAAGCCTGCTGCTTGGCTCGACTGCCACAGGTGTTTTACATGGTTCCAACTGCGATGTACTGGCAGTTAGGGTTTAAAAAATACTGACTATTCGCCCTGTAATGTCAGCCACTAACTCACTATCATAGCCAGGGGACATAACCCAAAAACGGAATGACATCGTTTTAACCGACGAGCTCTTAACAAGCAATGATGCGAACCACTATGGACCGATGCACTGGCTTTAAAGCCTGTAACCTTCAATTATCTACTCTGCTTCTCTTGGCACTGTTATTTGTAGCGCCCAATTTATCCATTGCCGACAGTTTATCTCTGGATGAACAACGGGAATTATACCAAGAAGCAAAAGCCGCACTGTCGAAGGGTGACCAAAGCAAATACAAGAGCATCCTCTCTCGCATCGGTAATTACTCGCTACGGCCTTACCTGGAATATACCGATCTATCTGGGCGACTGAGACGACTCCCCAAACGGGATGTTCAGAATTTCTTGTCTAAACACGATGGCACGCCTATCGCCGTCAGGCTCCGTTACCGATGGCTGGAAACACTTCGAAGCAAAGATCACTGGCAGGACTACCTCAGAGACTACCAATCCAATACAGCAACTACAGCGCAACAATGTTATTACCACTTGGCACGTATCCGCCACGGTGATCGATCAGATGCCATTATCGAAGGACTTAAACTCTGGTCCGTGGGAAAGTCTCAGCCCAAGGGCTGCGACAAACTCTTTGGCTGGCTGATTAAGAATAATCAGATTACCGAATCTATTGCCTGGCAACGCTACACCAGCGCTGTGCTCAACCATCAGTACCAGCTTGCCCGCTATCTTCAACGCTTTTTCACCTCCACTCGTTATCAGACACTGGCAAAGAAATTTTACAGTATCGACCGCAACCACCGATGGGTCGGCGACTATGCTTTTTTCAATAAATATACACTGAAGAAAAATAATAAAGAGGTCTACGAAGTCATCACTCATGGGCTCAGACACCTCGCACGAGTCGATGCAACTACCGCACTTAAACACTGGAGTCGCTACCAACAAATACACACCTTTACCCCCACACAAAAGAATCAGATCATCGCTGCATTGGTGAAAGGGCTGTACGCTCAGGAACACGTGACATCTGCCGACAACTACCTGACAGATAATCTGGAATATGTCGATGTAGCACTTCTTGAATGGCGTACAAGAGAAGCCATGCGTGGAGCCAACTGGCATGGCGTGTTGCAATGGATTGACCACATGCCCAATGAGTTACAGCAAGATAATCGCTGGCGCTACTGGAAAACACGCGCCCTCCAACTCAACTCAACCACCACTGGCAAACAACCATCGACCAAAGATGATACCTATGAGCAGCTGTCTGTCACCCGCAGTTTCTACGGCTTCCTTGCCAGTGAATGGCTCGGCTATGACTACAGCATGGCTCACCGTAAAACCGCTGTCAGCTCAGAGCAAATTGCTCAACTTGAACAGCTACTCGGTTTTATTCGCACCCGCGAACTTATTTATCATGATGAATACTTTTTTGCTCGACGTGAATGGCGCCATGCTACCCGCAACTTCAATGAAGCGGAGTGGGTCACTGCAGCCCATTTAGCCCAACGCTGGCAATGGCACAATGGCGCCATTACCAGCATGATCAGAGCCAGCTACTGGGATGATATTGACCTGCGTTTTCCGCTGGCGTTCAAAGAGAGTTTCAGGCGCCATTCCAATAAAACCGGTGTGCCTATTCACCTACTGTTTGCTGTGGCACGACAGGAAAGCGCACTCGCCCACGATGCAAACTCCCCCGCTGGCGCAAAAGGGCTTATGCAATTGATGCCCGCCACAGCAAAACAAACTGCGCGCAAAAACGGCGTTCGTTATCGGGGTAGCCATGAACTCCACGAGCCAGAAATGAACATTACTCTGGGCAGCCGTTACTACAGTGAAATGCTCAAGCGTTTTGACAACAACCGAATACTCGCTACCGCTGCCTATAACGCCGGGCCACACCGGGTGAACCGCTGGCTGAAAGAAACAGAAAGCAAACTTCCCTTCGATGCCTGGATAGAAACCATCCCCTTTCGGGAAACCAGAAACTATGTGCAAAATGTGCTGGCCTTCTCCGTGATCTACGCCCACCATCTAGACAACAATGAACGTATCCTCAGCGAGAAAGAACAAAACCAACTGTTATGACCGACCTACACACCAGTCCAGCACCCCTCATTGATATCGGCGTAAATCTCAGTAACAAACGATTTGAAAAAGATCTGGAGGACGTACTACGCCGAGCCCAAGAAGCTAATGTCAGCCAGCTAATTCTCACCGGTACCAGCGAGGAGGAAAGTGACCGAGCTTTCACACTCACTCAAAAGCTCGCCAGCAATTTCCCTAATATGCTTTACAGCACCTGTGGTGTACATCCACATGATGCAAAACACTTTAACAGTGACACCTTAAATCACTTAAAAGCACTGGCTGAGAACGACTCCGTTGTCGCCATCGGCGAAACCGGGCTCGACTTCAACCGCAACTTCTCTACACCCGCAGATCAGGAAAAAGTCTTTGAAGCTCAGCTTGAGTTAGCCATTGAATTACAGCTCCCCGTGTTTATGCACGAACGAGATGCCCACCAGCGGCAATATGAAATACTCAAACAGTATCGCGACCACCTGATTGATGGTGTGATTCACTGTTTTACCGGCGATAAAACCGCCCTGTTTAATTATCTCGATATCGACCTGCATATTGGTGTTACTGGTTGGGTCTGCGACGAACGCCGAGGACTGGAACTTCAGAGGCTAGTCAAAAACATCCCCCTGCATCGACTCATGCTAGAAACTGATTCGCCTTACCTAACACCAAGAACAATGAAACCAAAACCCAAGGGTGGGCGAAATGAGCCCGCTTTCCTGCCTTGGGTATTAGACGGGATTGCAGAGCATCGCAACGAATCTGCGTTGGAGGTTGCAGAAAAAACCACAGCCGCTGCAAAAACTTTCTTTAGGATTGACTAAGAAGGTCACTTAAAGGGCTTCTTACACCATAAGCACCCTGTTTCAGTACATGGGTATATATTTCTGTTGTCTTAACATCAGCACGCCCCAATTGCTGCTATACCGTTCTATAGTACTTGATCCAGTATAAATAAGACTTTATGGTTCTGAGACTGTAACGTCTAACCAGCATGTACTCCCGTACAGACCGAAGGAACGGTGATGAAGACATGGCGAAACTCCTTTTCCGATGACCGTATATCTATACGGTTAACCCGCTTTTTTCAAAAAATCAATGTCTACAAAGAAAAAGCGCACCCGATAACAGGCCAAAACAGCCTAGTTTTTATTGGGTTCATTAATATAATCAAGGTGTTAGAAGAAATTAGCCAGACCAGCATAATAAATTACGCGGGTGACCTGATAATCATTATTATGAGGCCGAAGGCCTCATTAACATACTGTTATATTTTATGAAGCACTTGATATTAATATTATTTCTCATGTTTCCCGTGTCATTGTTTGGAGAGTGCCTAGTTGAGCCTGATGAAATTAAGTCAGGTGTTAAAAATATCTTGGCAAAGGTCACAAAAACACCGGATCAATCGGCTATTGAAATTGACTTCATTGATGCTAATTCGAAATTAATCAAATTCATTCAAGAGATAGAAGAGTGTCAGAGATATAGTCGTGATTTTGAAATTAAAAACTACCATTTTTCTCGTTGGGGAGAAAAAAGCGATAAGTACTTCACATATATATCTTACATGCGATATTTAAAGTTACAAATAAGCGCAGTGATTGAGTCTTTTGAATTAGGCGAGCTTAGATCAATGGGCTTTAAAATTAGTATGTGGCGAGAACAAGCAGAAGAGTTCTATGCCAAAGAAATATAACAAGTCAATTAACGGTCGCCTTCGGCTGGACAGTAAAAGCGAAGCTTTTACTGTCCGTTATTGAGGCGTTATGCGAATGAATAAGGAATATTCATGAATCAGAGAAACGCTCTTTTCACTATGGCTGTTATATCAACAGTTTTCCTAAGCGTAATTGTAGTATTAGCTTTTTATGTTGTGCCCGTATTCCATACGTCATTCGAAAATTTTGGGGCAGAGATTCCAAATAAAACTCAGTTTGTTATTTCAAGTTATAAATACTGGGTTGTTTTTCCTTTTATTCCGCTGGCCATTGCCGTTAAGGTATATAAAAACAAAGAAATGACTAAAACCTTTTCCAAATACGCGGGTTGGGTATCCATAGCAGCATTTGTGTTTGCATGGCTCCTTTTAGTATTTACAGCATCAGCAATGTACGAGCCAATTTATGGTCTATCATCGCATAACCAATAAGTGGTTCGGGACTGCGGCGCTGTCGCACCTCCGCCCCACACTTAAGCGTTATGCGAATTAAACGTAAATTCAACGAATTAAGGAGAAATGAGATGATAACGAAAGTATACCAAAATTTGATCATTCTAATGGCTTTTTGGCTGCTTGCAGGTACTCCATATTCGTACGCTAAAGATGAAAATCCAGAACATCTGCTTGACGGGACAACTATGGAATACTACTACCAAAATGGATCAGGCATCAGTATTGATTTTTACGATGGTAAATTGCGGTACGAATGGATCGCAGGCCCCCCAAAAGGCAATATGGGAAAAGACATTCCATACAGGTCAAGAAAAATCGGTGATGAAATGTACATTGTTAATTTTCATGAAAAACACCTACCTGATTTCGTCACGCTAATATTCAACTTGAAGCAAAACGTTATGTATTCATCAGTCATAGAAAGATATGGGACTGATAAGGAAATGATCCACTTTAGTGGAGGAATTGTAGAACACGTAAAACGTTAAGTGTTGCGGGCAATTAAGCTGGTATCGCATAAAAGTAAAAAGGTTAAAAGTAAAAAGGTGACGGAGGGATTATCTTTTGATCAATTTGGTTAATTTTTAATCCCTCCGTCACCTTTAAATGCAAAAAATCAATGTCTACAAAGAAAAAGTGCACCCGATAATAGGCCAAAATAGCCTAATGTTTATTGGGTTCATTAATATAATCAAGGTGTTAGAAAGAATTAGCCAGACCAGCATGATAAATTACGCCGGTGACCTGATAATCATTATTATGAGGCCGAAGGCCTCATTAACACACTGTTAAATTTCAAGACTCGGTCAGCACATAACTTCCGAGCCATATTTTTTCTAGTATGCACCTTCGCTATAAACAAGTTCGTAACTATGGCTGTAAATTTCTAAGATATTTCCAAATGGGTCTTCCATATAAATCATGCGGTACGGTTTGCTTCCTGGGTAGTAATAACGAGGTTTTGGCATACGTTTTTTTCCACCTGCAGCTACAATCCTTTCGGCTAACTCTTCAACATTTGGATCTTGAACGCAAAAATGAAACACTCCCGTTTTCCAATATTCGAAATTATCCTTGGGATTAACTTGTCCCTTAAACTCGAAAAGCTCAACGCCTATACGGTCACCCGTTGAAAGATGTGCAATTCGGAATTTATCCCAGTTGCTGCCAAATACGTCTGTACACATTTCACCAATTGGGCTGTCGTCTTCTATTACTTCTGTTGGTTCCATAATTAAATACCAACCCATAACTTCTGTATAAAACTTTACCGCTGCCTCTAAATCGGGAACTGATATGCCGATGTGTGAAAAATTCCGTGGATATGTATTGCTCATAATCTATTGCTCTGTAATTGATGTTGTAAACAGATTACAAAACAGGCAGTATTAAGTAAAATTATCATTTGAATTATATATGAGTACAAAGCGTAATGATTAACCCTGTCTGGCTACGCAGTTTTTGTACACTTGTCGAGGTTGGTCATTTCACTCGTACTGCCGAAAACCTTCACATGACTCAGTCAGGGGTTAGTCAGCATGTGCGTAAGCTCGAAGAGCACCTAGGTCAGCCGCTTCTTATTAGGCAAGGTAAGAGGTTCACCCTCACTAGTACCGGTGACCGCTTATACCAAGAAGGTCAGAAGTTAATTCTTTCCTTAACTGATCTAGAGAAGCGAGTAGGTCTAGACCCTGCCCATGAGGGTATAGTAAAGGTAGCATCACCGGGGAGCGTAGGTCTTAAGCTTTATCCTCATTTTTTGGGATTGCAAAAGCATTATCCAAAGCTGGTTGTCGAATATCGATTTGCGCCTAACAGTGAAGTAGAGAGATTGATTGCCGAGCATAAGGTGGATATCGGCCTAATGACCTGCTTGTCAACTATGGGTGAGGTTAGTCTTAAGCCTATTGCAGAAGAAGAGCTCTTATTGGTTACGCCGTCGGGTATCTTAGAGCCTAGCTGGGATCAATTAATTGAGTTAGGGTTTATTGATCACCCTGATGGTGCTTATCATGCGGGTCAGTTACTTAGTGTGAATTTCCCAGAGTTCCAGAATAGTAATCAATTTAAAAGGTCAGGCTTTTCAAATCAAATTAATCTAATTCTAGAGCCCGTGAGCATGGGGCTAGGATTTACTGTACTACCTAGTCACGCTGTAGGAGCTTTTAAAGAGAGTGAAAAAATGAAAATACATCGGCTGACTAATAAAGTCAGTGAGACTTTATATATAGGTATCCATACGAATAAATTCACACCGAATAGAGTAAAAACAGTAATATCTGAAGCAGAAAATCGCCTCAAGAATATTTGAATTTAACAAACGGCTGCACCGGACAAATTTCCGCTGTCACCTTTTTGTGCAAAAACACGCACAAAAGCCGCCATCACAATTTTGCTCGGTGAGCCGGGCGTTATATGTCACTCATCCTGGAATAATTTATGTTTGTAGTAATTCTTAAAGCAACTGTGGGCGATCTTGGTCAGGAGTATGCGGAAGCACTTGAGCAAATGAAAAAACTAGCCTTCGAAGAATATGGCTGCCTTGAGTTCACCTCAATGATGGACGGAAATAAACGAATGGCACTCTCATACTGGGAGTCCGAAGAACAAATCAGGCGCTGGAAACAAAATAGCGAGCATTTAAAAACTCAGGATCAAGCTCAAAAGACATGGTACACATCCTACTCAGTACAGGTAGCAGAGATCACACGTGAATATAGTTTTAACACATAACAATACGTGCAATGAACGCTCTTCGTGCTGGGCAGCTTTATGAATTTATCCAAACTGGCTATAGTATCTAAAGTATGGGAAATGTAACGAATATTACACAGGTTAAGTTTGCCGTTGGCGAACTAGTACATCATCGCCTTTTCGGCTATCGAGGTGTCATAGTCGATGTCGATGAAAATTTTAAAGCAACTGAAGAATGGTACGAAGTTGTTGCAAGGTCGCGTCCTCCAAAAAATAAGCCTTGGTACCATGTACTTGTGCATGAAAGTGATCATTCCACGTATGTTGCTGAGCAGAATTTAGAAGCTGATGATGAGCGAAAACCCATCAACCACCCCATGCTAGAACACTTCTTTTCCCGGTTCTATCATGGGAGGTATATACGTATTGACGCGGATAACTAACCAATAAACTCATAACAAATGCAGGCGGACGTGGTGGCGATGCTGGAGCGGGCGTTAGCAGTGCCAGATTACCTACAGGAGAAACAATGCCTCATTTTTTAATAGATTGTTCTGAAAGTATTTTTATATTGCATTCTGAAGAAGAAATTATTGAGCAAGTTCACTTGGCTGCAAAATCAACTGAACTATTTAATGAAAATGATATAAAAGTAAGAGTTCATTCGTTTAATAAATATTCGACGGGAAATAAAATTGAACACTTTATCCATGTATTTGCTCATATAATGGAAGGCAGAAGCAATGAACAAAAAGCAGGTTTGTCTAAAAAAATAGTCCAGGCATTAACATCATTGTTTCCGACTGTGCCTAATATAGGGGCTAATATTATAGAATTTGAATTTGCGAATTACTGCAATAGAAATATGCTTTAAGCGAGAAATTCTGCTAACAAGCGCATACAGCCGGACAAAGTGCCCGCTATGATCTAGCACCACTTTGTCGCGGATGCGGAACGTTAGGTGGCAAGGAAATATGGTCATTACAATTAACTTTCTTATCGTTGGCACTGGGCTGAGTGCTATTGCAGCTATTTTGCATATGGGTTGTATTGTGTTTGGTGCTCCTTGGTATCGGTTTTTTGGTGCGGGTGAACAAATGGCAATGCTCGCAGAACAAGGCAGCTTGCGTCCTGGCATCATCACTTCCGTTATTGTGGCGGTACTAGCTACCTGGTCTCTTTATGCACTGTCTGGTGCAGGCGTCATATACAAATTGCCATTGCTACGATTGGGCCTCATGGTTATTACCGCCGTTTACTTAATTCGTGGTATTGGAGGCTTTTTCTTAATGACTAACCCCATTGGGAGAAGTCCAAAATTTTGGTTGTGGAGTTCAGGTATTTGTTTAGCCTTAGGGTTAATACATTTGATGGGGCTTAAACAGGTTTGGGCTCAAATATGACGCTTTCGAAAACCAACAAACCCATCAATAGAATTCGCAACAAGGTTGCATGTTTTGCATAAAGGCCAAAAAACCAGCACCACTATTGCTCACCAATTATGGGCGCGTTAGATCCCAAAAATAAGTACCTATATTTTAAACGGACTATACTTTACGTATCGTAACACTGGAGGGTGTTGAGATGAATAAGCGAAGAGTACACGACGGGATTGTTGGTTTGGTAATAATACTAGGTGTTATTTTAGGTCACTACGTTGACCCTATGTGGTTATTTCTTCCCGGAATTCTAGGGGCAATTCTAGCGCAAAGTGCGATAACGGGTTTTTGTCCTCTTTATTATACATTAGACAAACTTGATTCTTCTGCAACCAAAGAATAAAGCTAGTTTCTAATAACCCTTATATAGAGCTGAGTGAAAAGGCACCTAACAAGTCGGTCAAGTTTGCCTGCAAAAATCGTAGGCTTGGCCCCCGCTCCGCTTCGACACTTACTTCTGCGTTATTTTGCACTGAATTCAGACTCAGTGCTTTTTAATGAGAGCGTAGAATAAATAAGGAGTTTTGATTATGTTAGAGCTTCGTCCAAATTGTGAGTTTTGCGATAAAGACTTGCCACCAGAATCTACAGAAGCCTGTATTTGTACCTACGAATGCACTTTTTGCTCTAGTTGCGTAGAAAACTTATTGCACAATGTTTGTCCAAATTGTGGTGGTGGCTTTACTAGCAGACCTGTACGACCCGGTACCGCACGTAGAGAAAATTTAAGCATATCCAACCAACCCGCATCAAACAAACGTGTGTTAACTAAACTCAGCCGCCAAGAAATCGAAGCGTTTTGTAATGGTGTCAAAGATGTTGCACCAGAGAACCGTTAAAATGGCCTCAACCACATAATCAGGGCATGAAATTCGTATCAATATCCAGTATTGTGATGTTTTGTGATTCTTAAGGAGTAGCATGTCATTTATTGCTGAAACACCCGAGCCGCCTTACTATGCGGTGATCGCACCCGTCGAATGGTCGCAAGATACTCAAGGCTACGAGGAAATGGCGGAAAAATTATTAGAACTTGCAAAGGACCAAAAGGGATTCATTGGAATTGAAGTTGGTATGCAGGAGGGTTTTTCATTGACTGTGTCATATTGGGAGTCGCTTGAAGCAATCAAAGAATGGCGTTCAAAGGCAGAGCATTTATCTGCAAAACAGCTTGGAAAAGATCGTTGGTTCAGTAAATACAAAACGCATATAGCCAAAGTTGAAAGGGCATATTAAGCGGTTCTGCTAGAACGGAGCTAACAAGTTGCTCAAACCGGCGCGGGTATTTTGGTTCTTTAATATTTGGTGAAAACTTTGAGTTTATGCCGATCTCTGCCAATGTGCCAGGACGCCCGCGCGGCTTAGCTAGGTGCTAAATCACCCTGACCACAATTGCATACAGAGGATCTCCAAACTCGGGACTACAATCCATCATCTGAATATTTTCAAAGCACCCCGCTTCAACAAGAAATGATTTAATCAGGTATCCCCGTTGCTCGTCTGTTAGAGATAACCAGGCCGCCGTAGCCTTGGCCTCAAAGTACCGGTCTGAGTAGGTAATAATCAAAGGGGAACCGCTTTTTAATACACGTCCCATTTCTTTTAGAACGGTCACGGGGTGAATCAAATAATCTATGGAGACACAGAGTAAGCCTGCACCAAATTCGTCGTCATCAAAGGGAAGTATTGGTTTGGCATTTAGGTCATGTACTATCGTTTCAGTCAGTTGCTTATTATTGGCAAGTTCTCTTGCGTTCATGCCAAGACCAACCACTCGCTGGTAACTTACATCTTCGGGAATGTGACTGAACAAGCTGCTCATTAAATCCAGAATGACCGCATTGTGCGGGAGGTATTGTCGATAAAGATCAGTGACGGCATCCATTGCAAAACAATCGATATGGCTGGTAAATCGTGGAATGACATAAAATTTTTCATCGGATTCTTCATCCATGCGACGAAAAGAGTCTTCGGTGAGTTTAACGGTATAGTTTTTTTCAAATGCCATGGGAAGTAGATTAAATCATGTAATATTAGGCAGTAAAGCTTTTTAACTTACGATTAAAACAAGAAACAAAAGTGCAGGTTTAACAAACGCGTCTGAAATATACAGGGCTGGAATAAACAGGGCTGATATGAATCAATCAATTAACCGGCAAGTTCGACTCAAGGCGAGACCTGCAGGAATACCTCATGAAGAACACTTTGAGATTGTTGAGACGTCAATACCCAACCTAAGTGACAGACAAATTCTTATTCGTAATATTTTCCTTTCGGTTGAGCCCGCAATGCGAGGCTGGGTCAGCAGTGTTGCTAATTATGCCGAACCGGTTCCGCTAGATGGCGTGATGCGAGCCCTGGCTGTCGGCCAGGTTGTTGAGTCCCGTGATCCTGAATTCAAGGCAGGTGATTATGTCACTGGCATGTTTGGCTGGCAGGAATACATTGTTGCTCATGCCAGCACCATCCAACGCAAGGTGGATGGTGACAAGCTGCCCATATCCACCTCACTTGGTGTGCTGGGCCTGAATGGAATGACAGCCTATTTTGGACTATTGGAGGTTGGCCAACCCACCCCTGGGGATACGGTGGTTGTGTCCACGGCAGCCGGGGCTGTTGGCTCATGTGTGGGCCAAATTGCCAAGATCAAGCAATGCCGAACAGTGGGCATTACTGGTGGCCCGGAAAAAGTCCAATTGTGTCGAGAAGCGTTTCAGTATGATCATGCCATTGACTACCGAAGCGAAGGCCTTGATGAAAAACTAACTACTGCATGCCCAAATGGTATTGATGTCTATTTCGATAATACCAGCGGTGCCATTAGTGATACGGTGCTGAAGCACCTCAATGTTGGTGCGAGAGTTGTTATTTGTGGTACTGCCTCTATCGATAGTTGGGAGCCCATCCCACTGGGGCCAAGAGTTGAACGCCACCTGATAGTTAATCGAGCACGCATGCAAGGGTTTTTGATGTTTGATTACCAAGACCGTTATGCTGAAGCTGTAGATGCCCTGACTGAATGGGTCGAAGCTGACTTAATACACTACCGTGAAGATATTCTGGAGGGTATTGAACAGGCTCCAGGGGCTATTGCAGGCCTTTATCGTGGGGTGACCCATTGGGGTAGTTGTGGGTTGTTCATTCATGTTGCTCGTATGCTATTAATTTAGCCTGTGTTATTCCAATGTTTTTTCACAAGCTTCTCTCTCAAATGATTGTGAGGCTTGTTGTAGTTTGAGCTTATTTTTAGAATTTCTCGCCA
>DRHD01000051.1 GCA_011049795.1 Porticoccus sp. | reverse complement strand
CAATGACGATGCCCAAATGAATACCCAAGCCCCTGAGCGTTATCAGGGCATGGATCGCTTTCAGGCTCGCAAGCTGATTGTGGCCGACCTCGATGGGCTGGGCCTATTGGACAAAATCGATGACCACAAACTAAAAGTGCCTCGCGGAGACCGCTCTGGTGTTGTCATCGAACCCTACCTGACGGACCAATGGTACGTAAAAACAGCGCCGCTGGCTGAAAAGGCTATTGCAGCAGTAGAAGATGGCAGTATCGAATTTGTGCCCAAGCAGTATGAGAATATGTACTTCTCCTGGATGCGTGATATTCAGGATTGGTGTATCTCCCGTCAGCTGTGGTGGGGTCACCGTATCCCGGCTTGGTATGACGACCAGGGCAATGTTTATGTGGGATGTTCTGAGCAGGACGTTCGAGAAAAACATGAGCTGGGTGACATCAACCTCAGGCAGGACAACGATGTTCTGGACACCTGGTTCTCCTCTGGTCTTTGGACATTTGGAACACTGGGCTGGCCAAATGCCGATAACAATCCAAGTGTCACTGAACTCCTGAAAACTTTTCACCCCACCAATGTATTGGTAACCGGGTTCGACATTATCTTCTTCTGGGTTGCCCGGATGATTATGATGACCCTGTACTTTATGGATGAGGTACCGTTCAAGACTGTCTACGTCCACGGCCTAGTACGAGATAGCCACGGCCAGAAAATGTCAAAATCCAAGGGCAATGTGCTGGATCCTATTGACCTCATTGATGGTATCGACCTTGAGTCCCTGGTGAAAAAGCGTACCGCCGGACTGATGCGTCCGAAAGATGCCGCAAAAATTGAAAAACAAACCCGCAAAGAGTTTGCTAACGGTATTGAGCCCTATGGTACCGATGCACTGCGTTATACCTATTACTCATTGGCGTCTACTGGTCGGGACATTAATTTCGATGTGGGCCGTATTGAGGGCTTCCGAAACTTCTGTAATAAAATCTGGAATGCTGCACGCTATGTGCTGATGAACGCAGAAGAACATGATTGCGGCCAGGATGGCAGTGAAGACTACCAACTCAGCCTGGCAGATCGCTGGATTATCAGCCGCCTGCAACACACAGAAAAAGCCGTTGCCGAAGCTATCGGCAACTACCGCTTTGACCTGGCGTCCCAGGCCATTTACGAGTTTATCTGGAATGAATACTGTGACTGGTATCTGGAACTGTCCAAGCCCGTTCTTTGGGATGAAAATGCCTCACCCTCACTTCAAAAAGGCACCCGCCGCACCTTGATTCGAGTACTGGAAACCACCTTGCGGATGGCTCACCCACTGATCCCATTTATAACTGAAGAAATCTGGCAGCAGATTAATACTCTCGCGGGCGTTGAAGGTGACACCATCATGCTTCAGCCCTATCCGGAAGCCGATAATAACCTCATTGATGAATCGGCTACCGCCGATATTGAGTGGCTGAAAAAGGTCATTATTGGTATCCGTAATATCCGTGGTGAAATGAATATCTCTCCCGCTAAACCACTGCCTGTTTATTTAAATAACGGCAGTCATGAGGACAAGGAACGGCTAAATGCCAATCGTCAATTCTTAGCCAAACTGGCCCACTTGGAAACCATCACATGGCTTAACCAAGGTGAAGAGGCTCCCATGTCTGCCACGGCCTTAGTGGGCGACATGGAAATTCTAGTCCCGATGGAGGGCCTGATTGATAAAGATGCTGAGCTTGCTCGACTCAACAAAGAAGTGGAAAAGCTACAGAAAGAATTACAACGTGTGCAGGGTAAACTGAGCAATGAGAATTTTATCAGCAAAGCACCCGTGGAGGTTGTTGCCAAAGAAAGAGCCAGAATGGTTGATATGGAAACGGCTCTTGGCAAGCTGGCTCAACAGCAACTGAGTATCAGCCAGCTATAATCTACCGATAAAACCTGCCTAGAAAAAAGAAATTCAGGCCACAGCCAATGAAAACGGCTTGTGGCTTTTTGTGGACTATTTATTTTTGGGGCTATGACTTTACTGGTGAAGCATATTCCAAACCTGATTGGCTTTCAGATATATCAGCTACCCGGCGACAACAACGCAATTTCGTCCCTTTCGCTTGGCCCCATACATTGCCTTGTCGGCAGATCCAAGTGTTGCAAAGAGGTTGGCTTTGGACTGTTGTGCATCAACGCCCAGACTCATAGTGACATAGATAGGGTTATCGCTGGCTGCTACATTGGTTGATGCAATTTTTTGGCGAATTTTCTCCGCCAGGGTCTCAGCCCCTTTTAGGTCTGTATCCTCCAGTAAAATCAAGAACTCTTCGCCACCCCAACGAACAACCAAATCCTCGGTTCTCACCAATGCTTTGAGAATACTGCCTATTTCCTGAAGAACAAAATCGCCGACTTCATGACCATAGGCATCATTGATGTCCTTAAAGTTATCCAGATCACCAATAATCACAGCAAACAGCCCCTTACTCTGCTCACAACGTTGCTCGGACCCACCCAAATATTCTTTAAACCCTCTGCGGTTAGCCAATCCCGTCAGCGATTGCAGGAAATGCAGTCCCGCCTTGATTTCCAGGCGCGAACAGATGAGCTGACGGGATTGGCTAACCGCAGAGGGTTTAAAGAATATTTGGGTGGGTCCGAGCAACGTTGTGAGCAGAGT
>DRHD01000050.1 GCA_011049795.1 Porticoccus sp. | reverse complement strand
GTATCTAAGCGAAACTGCTCTCTTCTACTCATTCTTATCGCCAGCATCAAAAAGGCTGCCAGTACAATTAGAAAAACATCAATATACTTAATATAGAGGCCATTCTGTAATTGCGTGGTGATTAAATAAATCAGAAATACACTCATTGAATAACATGAAACCCGTGCAAGCAAAGCGGGTGCCGAGCGAAAAACCACGCCCATTACTGCCAACACAACAGCCAACACAATAGCCGTCATAGAAAACTGCGAACCCACATCATGCAGGACAAAGGGGACGGTAATAAAAAATATGATCATTGAAATCTGCACAATGGGAGCTGAGTAGTCATGAACCCAGGCAACTTTTCGTAATAATAAATTACGCCGGTCTCGAGGCGAATCTTTCGGTAAAGGGTCTCTAATTTTCCAACCCGATGCATGTGCCACATAAAGACAACCCAATGTTAGCGCCACATAGCCCATATAAAACACAAACAGCGTGGCATCACTTTCAAACCGTAAAAAATAAGCACCGCTCATCATCATAATTTGCAGGATATAAATAAGGCCTACCACCTCATGATGCTTAAACTCCAGCTTAACCAGCTGGTGATGAAAATGTTCCTTATCTGGCCCGGGCAAAGGTAAGCCTTTTTTAATGCGTACCGGAATCACTTGAAGAATATCCAAAATCGGCAAACCTAATAGGATCACTGGCAAGAATCTGTTGAGCGCCGACGCATCGGCCTGAGTCACCACAATGGCCAAGCATGCGGTGATAAACCCTAAAAACTGACTGCCCGCATCGCCCATAAAAATTCGCGCGGGAAAGGTGTTATAACGCAAGAAACCCAAAATACCGCCAATCACGGTGATGGCAATTAACGATACCTGCGTATTACCAACAACGGCAGCCAGTGCCGCAATGGTGACTAAAGCCAATAGGCTGGTGCCCGCCGCCAGGCCATCTAAACCATCGGAGAAATTAACCCCGTTCACCACCCCCAACAAAAACACAAAGGTCAGCGGCCAACTGAGCCATACTGACACATCATCTAAGCCAAAAAAGGGAATCTGGTGAATAACAATACCGCCCGCCATCACCACAATGACCGCTAAGCTTTGACCAAATAACTTCCACTTATAATTCAGCTCCGCGCGATCATCCAGCAGACCAAAAACAATAATGATGGCACAACCAATAAACAGAAAAGGGATATAGCCATCCATGGACAACAGAAAAATCAGCGGTATAAAAATACCCAGAATAATTGCCAACCCACCACTTCGCGGCATCACCTTATCGTGTATTTTCCGGTCATCACCAGGCTCATCCACCAACTGTAATTGCGCCGAGAAGCGAATCAACAAGGGCATTAGCGCTATGGTTAAAAATAGCGCGACTGTAAAGCTATAGATTAACTCCATCGAAAAAAGACTCTTCTAACTAACGCTATCATTATAATTATAATTATAATTTCTTCCCAGGAATGTATTCTGGAATCAAGGGGTAGAAGTCCTGAATAAATTTAATCCCCAATTCTTCTGACTCTTCAATTTTGTCAATATCCGGTACTGGGACTGTCACACGCATCAAGGCTCCATCGGTTCTATTGTCCATTAATGAGTCCCAGAAAACATACCATTTTGCCTCATACTCATTGGTAATATTACGGCCACGCTGCTCAAACCAGTAATACACGATTTGGGCAGATGAACCCTTTCTAATTAATACCCGATTCACTTCAAGAGGCGCACCAGACATATGATTGACCCCTGGAATAACTTGTTGAGTTAAGCCCTTAAATTCCCAGCCACCACCGGGTATACAGGTTCTCGGTGAATGAATAGAGGCGCCTTGACGCTGCGACTGGTAATAAGCCATATAGAAATTAACCGGCAAAGGGCTCGATTTAATACGGTAATTAGCCATGAGGTAATCAGTAAGCTTTAATACGCCTAGTACCCTGTCTTCAATCGAGCCTTCCCGACCAATCCATTTCTGATTGTAGAGAGGGAATTGTTTAAATTCGCTGCGACTAGGCTCTAGCTCTTCTCTCGTTTCCAAGAACTGTCCACCCACTAGTGCGGCCACAATTAACACAAAGCTCACCACAAAAGGACGCTGCGCCTTCCAGCTAATCGAAAAGTCGCTAAGGCTTATCGTTTCTTCCGGCAGATCCAAGTCGATACGATCCCACATATTTAACGTAGACTTTGAGAAAAAATGTAATACCCACATCTCAACAACCAGTACGCCTAAACAGCCCATAAACACAACCCAACCTTCAAAGTCATGCAAAAAACCTTCAGCCATTTCTATACCCCAGTATTCAACGGTCACGCCGATAACACCGATACGAAAGCTGTTCATTAATACGGTAATAGGAATAGTCGACAAAAATAGCAGCGCCCGCTGCCAAAAAGGGGCTTTAAATAGATAAGCAATTAAAAAACCGAAGCTCATCAACGGAAACAAATATCGCAGACCACTACAAGCTTCAACCACTTGCAGCTGATAAGTCCCCAAATCAATGACATTGCCTTCAAGGTAAACACTGATATCGAATAGGCGGATAACCGCTACACCCAAAGAGGAAGAAATCAGCTGCAACTCGGCCGAAAGGGCTTTATATACAAACTGAGGCAATGGCACCATAAAGATTAAATAAGCAAAGGCCACCCAAATCAATGCCATTGGCCGCCAGCCAAAAAATGATAAAAACAGACTGAACAAACAAAGTAGAAAACCGTACTGCACCACCTCATAAACAGTCGCCATTTGGCCCATGAAAAAAGCGATTAGGCCAACGGCTACACCTAACACTCCAAGCCATGCGCCATTTTGAGTTAACGCAGGTACCTGGTTTTGCTTCTGCCACATAATGTACAGAGCAACCATTGGGATCATATAACCATGGCTATATTCATCCAATTCCCAGTCCTTCACCATTTCGGCCAGACCTACTTCAAAAATAAGGCCCAATAAACCCAGCGCCACTAAAAACATTAACCAAAGCGAGAGGCTAGCTGAAGATGCCGCACCGGCGTCACTCAATTGATCAGATGTTGGTGTATCAGTAACGTTATCAGCACTGCTCATAGACTTTTCCTGGAAACTATATAACTGTAATCTGCAGCCATTGGATATATATAAAAATCCAATGAACTGGCATAATTTAAAAAGCGGATTGTTCGCTAAGCGGTTGAAAAATATGAATAAAATCACATAGCATGATCACATATACCGCTCGCGATCGATTATTATTAATTATGGCTGCTAAATATGGCACGCAGTGGTCTATTGATCAAGCAAGCTTGGGGCCAAATGGTATTTATACCAAGCCAATCTGAACGTTCCAAGCCATCCACTCTGCATACCCGACACCGAAGGGCAACTCCCGTCGGGCGTCCAGGATCATAGCTGGCTATTTTCAGAGATGGACTTATGAAAATAACTGCTCATAGGCTTTTAAGAGCTTAGGCTCTTCATAATTCCATTCCAGCTCACTCACAACTCTTTCCCGGCCGAAATTACCCATCTTCCGGCGTTTTTCATCATCCGACAATAAATCCAGAATCTTTTCAGCCATATCGACTTCATCATTATTCTTGGCATAGAGGGACGCGTCCTGTGCCGAAAATCGACCTTCACTCAAATCAAACTGAACGATAGGCTTGGCCAAGGCCATATATTCCATGATTTTATTCATCGTGGATTTATCGTTCATTTCATTGGCAACATCAGGGTTCACACAGACGTCGGCCGTATTTAACATTTCCAGCAACTCTTGATCAGGCGCTCTGCCAGTAAAGGTTACATAGTCACCTATACCCAGTTCGTCAGCATAAGCTTTTAATTCTTCCAGTTCAGTTCCACCGCCCACTAAACCAAAATGCACGTCTTCTCTACCCTTGTCCCTAATAATATATTTTGCTGCCCGTAACAGATAATCTATACCTTCCTGCTTACCCATTACACCCACATAACCTACTAGGAACTGCCTACCTTTTTTTAATGCGGGAACAGGATCAATAATTTTTAGACGGTCAAGCTTGGGACCGCTGCGTACCACATGCACTCGACTTGGATCCATTCCACCGCGCTCTATAGCAATTTTTTTATAGGACTCATTGGTTGCAATAGAAACATTGGCAGTCTTAAAAGTTAACCGCTCACACCAGACCATCAGCTTGTAAAAAAAGTCCCGACGGCCAAATTTAGCTTCGTATAATTCGGGATTAATATCATGATGATCAAAGAGGAATTTTTTTCCAAAAAAAATCTTGAAAAAACCACCGACAATAAAAATCAAATCTGGCGGATTACAGGCATGAATCGCATCAAACCCACGCGTAAATAACACTTTAAATGCGAGATAAAACTCCCAATATAGGGCTGCTCCATACTCA
Organism: Porticoccus sp.; assembly: GCA_011049795.1. The sequence goes on along the minus strand of DRHD01000050.1, from coordinate 3,845 downwards.
AATGCGTAACCTACAGCGCCTTCTGCCTCCAATGGCAGGTTATGTCGATAGATATGAATATCATCGATAAGCTCATATTTTTTTTCATAGCCTTTACCCGTTGGGCAAATGATTGAAACCTCATAACCATTTTGTTGAAGAGTAGTCGCTTCTTGCCAAACTCGACGATCAAAAGGACTAGGAAGGTTCTCTACTATAAAAAGAATTCTTTTTGCTTTACCAGCAGATGCCATCGTAACGACCCTCTTCACTGCGTTGATCAGAAATCCGTACTAAATCGACAACCACTTGCTCTGGCTTAATCTGCTCCAGGATCGTCTTAAACTCAGCCGAGCCATTACCAATCACAATGGTTTCACCGTGGGCCATGGCCTCATCCATACTCTCCACCATTAACTTGGAAATATGTGGAATCGCATTAAGGATGTAGTCCTTATTAGCCCCGGTTAATTTTGCCAGGCTCACATTTTTGTCATATAACTTTAGGTCGTAGCCTTTACCGATCAACCGCTCTATGACTTCAACAATAGGGCTTTCTCGCAAATCATCTGTTCCGGCCTTAAAGCTAAAGCCTAAAATGGCAATTTTTCTATTACCCTTACTGGTAATCATTTCAAAGCCACGATCAATTTGCCTCTGGTTGTTGGGCATGATCGCATTGATAATCGGCACGTCGAGATCTAAAGATTTGGCCTTATAACAGAGCGCGCGGACATCTTTAGGCAAACATGAACCACCAAAGGCAAAACCCGGTTTCATGTAGTACGACGACAGATTGAGTTTTAAATCCTGACAAAAGATATCCATCACCTCATGACCATCGATGCCAACCCCCTTACTAATGTTGCCTATTTCATTGGCAAAGCTTACTTTGAGAGCATGCCAAACATTGTCGGTATATTTCACCATCTCCGCGGTTTCAATGGAGGTGCGAATTAATGGCGCATCCAGCTTTTCATAAATCTGCACCAAAATATCACCACTGCGCTGATCCGTTTCGCCAATCACCGTTTTCGGTGGATTGTGATAGTCATAGACGGCAGTACTTTCTCGCAAAAATTCCGGGTTATTACAAACCCCAAAATCTACACCGGCCTTCATACCCGAAGCCTCTTCCAAGGCAGGAATAACGACATCGCGCATACTGCCGGGCAACATGGTGCTTCTAGCAACAACAACATGAAAACCCTCTTTTTTAGCCAGCGCTTTACCGATATCCTCACAGACATAGCGTACAAATTTCAGATCCAGGCTACCGTTGAGCTGACTTGGCGTCCCCACACAGATAAACGATATATCTGTATTTTGCACGGCCGACTCGGCATCGGTTGTCGCCGACAACAACTCGCTCTTTATCGCATTCGCCATAAGAGTATCGAGATCTTTCTCGATAATAGGTGACGCCCCACTATTAATAAGGTCGACCTTGGTCTGGTTGGGATCTACTCCAATCACTTTATGGCCACTACTGGCCAAGCACGCGCCCGATACGGCGCCTACATAACCCATTCCAAAAATACTAATTTTCATATTGGTTCCTTATCATCTCTTATGACGGATATCCTGGTCATAAAAGCGGTTGTTATTTTTATCTCTGCATTGGCGCTCAGCGTTAAGCAGGGGGCTTTCTTACCCAATCCTGAAGAATACCAGCCTAACAGGGCATCTTCATCCCCTTGGTAACTTTTCACAGAAACACTGTCTGGAAACTCCAATAGTAATTTTGCCTTACTTAACGGCTTCGTTAGCAGAAAGCGATTTCTGCCCTGGTCTAAACACTGTATACCCGGTGAAAAATGGTAGTTCATACTCAGTGGTAGCTGCCGCTCGCACTGGACCTGATCATCAATTAGCAGGGTCTCATTAGCCACATCCAGAGAGAGTCGCCTGGACACGACTGAGGCCCCTTCGCCAGCGTAACCATCATGCCGGCCCCCACAATGATGCAAGCCCGCTTCAGTATTCACGCCATCAAATTGAGCCTTTGCTCGACTGAGCCACATGAACGGCCCACCGATCTCAGACTGATCCTTGTCGTTGACCGTCAACACATTATGCGCTCGACTGCCTCGGAAATAGCTCCTCCAGCCTTGATCCGAATGGTATGAATAAGTACCGGGGTCAACCAGCCACCACTCCCCGTCGACTGCGAGGCATATATTCAATATATCGGCATGACCATGCGCAGCAATACTGGGATACCCCAAAGGGCCACAATCAAAGATCACATGAAAATCTGGCCGACCTAAAATTGCATAGCCCCCATCATTATAGATACTGGGGTATTGAGTCTCAGTCACTAGTTCCGGCCGAGCTGGAGTCTGCGCATTCAAGAGAGCGACATACCAAAATGCCTTCTCCGAAGGCCCCGTCACGGAGCCTGCTGCCATACCATTGACTGTATCTATCAAATCCAGGAAAAACCCCCGCCCTGGAGAGGCGCTCAATTGAACGGCGACCCCATCATCAGCATCGCCAATTTGAGGCGGCAATCCTCCCGCAGGGGAAAGGTCGGCTACAAACTGAGCCATCCTGGATAATCGCTTGATATAGTCATCCGGTATAGTCAGACCTGAATGGCTCACCACCAAATAATTAACCAATAAATATTCCAGAACCCAACTATGGTAGTAAATCGCCTGCTCTTTGTTAACCCCATCAGAATAGACCTGCTTAGCGCCCTCTATCTGTATTTGCTCCCATGCAAATGATTGCCATTGTTTACCCTTTTCACCAAAATCAAAGACGGAGCAAATAACATTTAAACCGCTAAGCTCCCCCATCAAATGGTTATTGGCTGAGCTAAACAAAGAGAGGTAGCCCTTGATAAAATGAGCATGTTGATAAAGTTGACGGGCGAATAAGCTGACATTAATGGGTAGAGAAAATATCCCCTTGGGTAAACCGGCAGCCAGTAAAAATTGATGGGTGAAAGACCAGCTTATCCCCCGTATTGCCACTTCCAATGAGCTACACCAATGTATGCCAAAACCATAGTGATTTTGCTCAAGCCAGGATTCCAGGACACCAGCAATAGCATCCAAGTGCTTTTGCTCTTTAGTGATCAGATATTCAATAGCGATAGGCACCAGAAATTGCTGCCTCCCCAGCTCCCAAAGGACTTTAATATCCCCAACTTGCGCGTCATCGCGGTAATCAATCCCTTTGCCGTATTGTTGCGCCGGGCTTTCAACACCAGACAATGGGTCTTTATGCCAATTTATCGGCCAACCAATGGGCAGGTCCCGGTATTCAAATAGGTCGATACTTCCGGTTAATAATTTGTCGGTTGCAGCTTGGTGGTCGGGTAGCTGACCGAGGTCAAGAGCATTCATCTCCAGAAGCGCAGGGAAAATGGTTACCTCTGCTTTTGGCTGCGGTTGCCAGCCAGCCCCGAGCGCCGAGCGCTCAATACGGCTGGCTAAAGTGACGCGTAGCCGGTGAGCTATCTCACCCGCTGACATTAGCTTTAAACGATTGATTAACCAGGTGAGCGTCATGCTTAAATAGTGATCATATTTTTATTTTGTTTTAGCCAAAGCTCAAGGTTGAGCAAGGTCCAGAGCACTTTCTCATGATTTTGGTTGCCATTAATATGCTCAGACAGAATATTTTCCAGCACCGGGGCGTGATAAAAATATTTACTAATGGAGTCAGCCCCCTGCAGATGGTCCCTTAAATAATCCTTCATTGAGGTTTGAAACCACTCATTGACGGGCACCCGAAAACCCACTTTTGGACGGGATAAAATTTCGGCCGGTAACACTGACTCCATTAGTAAATATTTTTATCACGCCCCGGTGCTGGAAAATATTCTGTCTGAGCATATTAATGGCAACCAAAAT
>DRHD01000049.1 GCA_011049795.1 Porticoccus sp. | reverse complement strand
GGTTAAGAGGGTAGTGGGCCAGAAGCAGAGCTACAACGCACTCTATCTTGCTTAATATCTAAGTATTTCTATGCCTGTGAAGGCACAAGCCGCCACAAATTGTGAAGTGCTAGAGACGGCTGCATCAAATCACTATCCATAGTCAAAATATTGTATATTCATAAATATGATATATTTTACATGGCGCATGGTGCCGAATACACTCTCTCCTTCTTTCTAAGGAGCAGTGGTAATGAAAAATATGGGTATTTTTTGGGTTACGGCAAGTTTGCTTGCGTTCAGCGTAAACGGGGCGGCCGAGGTAAATTTCTCTCTTATCAATACAGGACAGTCGGCGGGTAGCCCTGAAAGCCTTATTTTCTCGGGTGGCGATTGGTTGAAAAGTCGGCAGCTGGTGCACAATGCCGTGCTCATTCAACATGAGCAGGGCGATTTACTCATTGATACCGGTCTTGGAAAAGAAGTTGATCAACAGGTTTCAGCCATGGGTTGGCTTAACAAATTGTTGTTTGCTTACAAAAAGGCCGTGCCAGCAATAGATCAATTGACGCAACAAAACTATGACTTTGGCCGTTTAAAGGCAATTATACCGACCCATTTACATTGGGATCATGCCTCTGGCATTGAAGATTTCAAAACATTAAATATACCTGTGTGGGTTCAAGAGCATGAATTAGAAACAGCAAAAGAAAGTAAGCCGCCGGCATTCATTCAAAGTCAATTTGATGACCCCGCGATAAACTGGCATTTCATTTCATTAAATGAGACAAGTGAACTCGGTTTTTCGGCTAGCTTGGATGTTTTTAAAGATGGTTCTGTCATATTACTTGATATGTCGGGTCACACCCATGGTCAGCTAGGGGTGTTGGTCAATAACGAATATTTGTTTATCGGCGACAGCACATGGTCTGTTGAAGGTGTTAACAATAATGTTGGCCGCGGTGCTTTAACGAAATGGTTTTTGGATCTCAATTACGATCAGGAAAAGTCAGATAATCTTATTGGAAACCTGCATCGGCTAGCCAAAAATAAACCGAAATTAGTTGTCGTTCCCGCTCATGATGAAGAAGTGGCGGAAACTTTACCGCTATATCCGCAGTTTCAAAATGATTTTTGAAAGCTAAAGCGACACTGATTCACATTAATTGGTCTGTGTCTCGGTTGTGTGCAGTCATTATCGAAATGTGGCGGGTTAAAATTAGGCCTACACATTTAGAAGGAGGTTCTGGGTGGATTTGAAATCTTTGAAATATTTTGTTGCGGCAGTGGACGCTGGTAGCATCACCGGGGCGTCAAAACAGTGTTTTATTGCTCAGCCTTCTATCACCATTGCCATTAATAAACTGGAGGCTGAGTTTGACACTGTGCTGCTAATTCGGCATAAAAAGGGAGTTTCTCCAACTTCAGCCGGGAAATTGTTTTATCAACATAGTAGGGCCTTACTAAATCAAGCCGAGTCAATGTTTGAATATTTTGACCCGCACAAATTACGCCAAACAATCACTGTAGCGGTACAGTCGGATATTAGTTTGGTGTACTTAAAACGGTTGATGTCTCAGCTGCAACAACTTTGCCCGCAGTGGATGTTTCATTTCACCAATGATAGCGCCGCGGATATATATTTGGGCAGTGACTGCCAAGATAATTTGACAACGTTTCGGCCTTTATGGCGAGATAAATATTATCTAATTATTCCCAATAGCCATGCGCTTGGTTTTAAGACGCATGTCACCTTAGATCAATTGCATGGAGTGCCTATGATTGAACGTAGGCAGTGCAAAAAAATGAGTCTGCTGATGGATTATTTGCGTGAATTGCAGATAGAACTAGTAGCATCGGTTGATGCCGAGGAATGGGCCCTGGCATTGGTGGAGCAACAAATCGGGCTTTTGCTTGCGCCATTAACAGCCGAACAACTAGAGCATGAGAGTTACACGGCAATCCCTTTTTCAAACATAAAGGGGATAGAAGAAATGGAGCGTCAAGTTGGCATAACGTTAGCGCCGAATCGTTTAAAGCAACCCGACTTTATGGCTTTAGTAAACCAGATGGCTGCACTTAGTTAACGATGAAATTATAATCGAAACTGAGGAGTGAAAAGATAAGCTCGATGCAATAAAAGCACACTGTATGTGTATTATTGGTCGAGCTTCTCAGTAGGGCGGTTAATCAATGTTTCGTTAGGCCGTAGCAACTGTTCCGCCATCCGAAGCAATAACCTGACCCACAACATGCGCTCCAGCTCTTGAGCTCAGAAAAATGGCTAAACCCGCAATATCTTCTGGTGTGCCAACACGGCCATCGGGAACGGTTTTACCCACGCATCCAAAGCAGCCGTGCATCACCTGACACGATTTTTGGCGGCGCCGTTAAAGAAGACGATGGAGCTGATTGGGATGCCGTTGGTAAAACCGTTCCCGATGGCCGTGTTGGCACACCAGAAGATATTGCGGGTCTAGCCATTTTCCTGAGCTCAAGAGCTGGGGCGCATGTTGTGGGTCAGGT
>DRHD01000048.1 GCA_011049795.1 Porticoccus sp. | reverse complement strand
TCATAAATCCAAACTTTACCGCCTATAGAAATGTCTCCAGCATTAGTGCTTATGGCAAAAACTTTGATTACTGAACCGCTTTTCGCCCAAAATGGATCAATTGAAATTAAAGCTAATCTATCACCAGCAGTAAGTCTTAATTGCTTTTGTTGCATTACACATTCATCACCAGTATCAACAGGCGTCTCTTTTACTGTTACCGCTAAAATACCACCATCGGCATGTAAAAGATTTCCCGCATTACCCAATTGAACTTCTATCTTAACAAGTCTATCAGCAGTGAGAGTAAATGAAGTATTAGCTCCATCTATTTCCAATTGCAAGAAAGACGTTACATTCCAACCATTTTGTTCTGTACCAGTGCAAATGTTATCCATTAGATATTCCCATGTACTACTTCTAACAGGCCACCGGTAGTTGTTAACGCATCCCACCGAGCTTTAATGGCATCAATAAGCCCATCCATTGTATCTACCTTGCCCTCTATACTTGTCAGTGTAGATTCTTTCGCGACTGGAGTATCTGCTCCGGTAAGGAATGTTCTCATTTTTGTGGTATTGTCAACAGCATTTGTATCAGCAAGTGTGTCCTCAATCGCCTGTCCATATGTACCGGCCCCGCCGTAAGCATTTGTGGCTGCATTCAAAATATACGCCGCAATCTCAGCATCGACATCAGCGGCAAACGTGGCCGCATCTATTGCATTTGGAGCTATCGAGTCCGCATCTATTGCATTTGGAGCTATAGCACTTGCATCAATTGCATTTGGAGCTATAGCACTTGCATCAATTGCATTTGGAGCTATACTTGCTGCAGTAATAATATTGGCCGCAAGTCCGTTAAGAAGGGTAACACCTGCAATAGTATCGCCAACAACCACATAATCGGCGGTAGCAAGCGTCCGCCCTTCAATATAGGTTGTTGCATCACTACCCTCCACTTCGTATAGATTCACATGAAAGCCCGTTGGGTCAGCCTGACTTTGAGTCTCCCATTCGTCGACAACCGCCGCCGCTGTCAATCCGCCAGCCCCAGAAACAAAACCGACGGTGACATAGTCGATTCGTACATTCTGTGTTACCTCTGGCGTTGTTAGATTAAACCGGATTCGGACTTCACCTTCAGTTCCACCACTCGGATCAACGTCGTGGACATTGAGAGGTAAATCCAAAGTTATATCACCCGAAGAATCAGTTAATGTCGTAATCGTTACCCATGTAACTGCACTAAAGTCGTACACTTGAATCACCATCGTGCTACTGGCAGGCGCATTGTTATCTTCATAGTAACCGACAAAATGAAAATCTACTGGTAAGTTATCGCCGTCGCCCGTATTGAAGGTGTAATAAAAATCTATGTCATTGCCGGCATCGTCAGAAGCGACCTCGTGATATGAACCGTCATGCGTTGTTGTAGCCGCATACGTCAGGGTTTGCTCTCCGCCATTCGGCTCGTCGATATTGATACCTGTTGCCGCTGTCCGCAACGCTATACCACCAGCTAATGTAGATACTTGAACTTGTGTCGCTGGAGCAACATCGTCAGCGTACCCTGTGCCGTCATAAGTATCTTCGAGGTTGCCTGCAGCTGTTGCGGAGAGTTGGACAGAAGCTATTGCCAACGAAACCGCACGAATCCTAAACCCATGAGAAGTACCAGCAACAACAGAATCAACTGTCGCTTCAACAAATATCACATATGACTTCCCTACCTCAAAAGTATTAGCTGCCGACAACTGTACTGAGCCAACATGCAACCCCGTTTGTCCATCGAAATTCATTGTTAAAGCTGTCGGACCTACAACTTCTGTCGTACTAAAAGTTCCATTTGTTTCTTCATAAATGCGATACTGGGCATTTGCCGTAGTCAATAATGCTCCCGTCGTAAACTGACTGGTTGTAATGTGAATTGGTACGTATTCATCTATATCAAACGTACCAAGCCAGTCAGCATTTGCAACTGATGCTAATATCATTATCAGGATAAATATAAATTGTTTCATCTTACTACTGATCCTTTCAATGGTGATGGTCCTATATGCCCACCGTCAATTATCCATTGTAAACTACCAACAGCGGGTGAGAACAACAGCCATATCGGGTCCTGTTGCATTGGCAGGTTGGGGTTGATGAATAGTGCTTGGATTTCGCTGGCGGAGAGGCCACGGTTGTAGATAGAAGCACAGAAAATAACACCTGTATATGGAAGTGCAGATTGCCAATCATAGAGTCCAATCTGCCCGCCAGTATTAGAATAACCGAGTGACGCACCAGTTCCACTCGACGTGACAGCCTGCGATACACCGTTAATGTATATGTCAATACTGGACAGAGAGTTAAAAACGGCGACAACCGTGGCTTCTTCGCCGTCTGTTAGTGTTGCAGTTGTGGTCATAAAGCTTTTACGATTAACACTGCTGGCCCCTCCATTATCGCCAATCAATGCTTGTACCTTGCCATCTGCATTGATAAATATTACCAATCCCGTATACTTACCTGAACCATTGCCGTCATTTGCAACAACACAACCCACGTTCCCCAATGTAGGCTTAATCCGCGAAACCAATGTCATAGGCATCGGTTGTTGCATCACAGCATTTTGGGATAGGGCCACCTCATTAGCTGCACCATTAAAGTCCAACCCATCCCCAACCCACGTCGCACCAGTTATCGTGCCGTGATTCCTAAAGAACGATTCATCGACAGCATCCCTGGCCTCAATCCCACGCCAAAAGAACACAAGCCCATCAGTAGACCAATGGCCCAGATTCAACTGCTGCCCGAACATCTTTGCAGATATAAGCTGCGACTGCCCGACATTGGCCGTCAGGCACAGCAGCAACAGGATTATGAGTAATAGCTTTTTCATTAGATTCCAGTTACCATCGAAACCCTTGTCGTGTAATGAATCGAAGCATCGGCATCAGTGTTATTTATAAGCACCCGGACATAAGCCGCCGCCATTGGGACAGACACTACCTTCTCCACCACAAAATCCCACACATTCAAACTATCGGCATGAGACCGTATCAGGTCTTGTGCTAATGTAACCGTATGAACCGCGTTTACGACTGTCTTAACCGATTCGGAATTTGCTACTGTACCATCAACAATAAACCACTTACGAGCAGGCACATCGAAGTCGCCCGTCGTTGCATCTGTTAGCGTAATCGTAGTGTCCCCGGCAGTAACCGTCGCATCGTTTATTGTTGTAGTCGCAGGCGTGTCCCCAACCGTCGTAAACTCGGTAAGCTTCACCCAATTGTCGTCGGCGTAGGAAATCTCAATAATCACGTCAACGCCCGCCTGAGCATTAGCATTTGTATATGCAATCTCAAGATATATCTTCGTTGAGTAGCTGCTCGATATGTTTTTTGCAACCCCGACATCCAACGTCGCCGCCGCCACGGATTGCCAATCATCAATAGTATCAATCGTAGTGGTCTTGGTTATCGCCCCACCTAAAGGCTGGGCCAGCAACAGAATACACACAAACAAAATCAACATGATTCGTTTCACAGAGCACCTCCACTCACAATAGTATAGTTCATGTCAATCAGCAATGGTTCCCCACTACAATTGCCAGCAAACCGAATGACTGAACATGAGTCCTCAGAATAAACATGTCCCTCATAAATACCTGGTTCAATACCCCCTGCTTCACATATCTTCTGAATGAATTTCTCACTCATATATTCTTGCGTGTTGCCCAGATAGTTGATAGACATTTCGGTTCGGAATAGATCTTGCATAAGAATACACGGAGCAATATCGTATTCTTCATTTACACGCTCGATGTACCCTTTGGCATTATCAAGATGGTTTTGAAGTATTTTACTTTCATCCACAAGTCTCTTGTTTTTGGAAACTGATGCAAGCCAACCAAACGCAAGTACTATAATCAATACTACCAATACAG
>DRHD01000047.1 GCA_011049795.1 Porticoccus sp. | reverse complement strand
GGTCTACCATACGCACAAACAAACGAAACGTCACCCGAGTCCCTAATAGATGACCAATTCCAGAAGGGGATGCAGGACATCCAGCAACGGTATGACTTGCAGTTCCTTTTAATCTTATTGCATCAACAGCATCAGGGTTTTGCTCAGATACTAAGTCTCCAAACCCCAAAGATAAACTCCCAGCAAGAGTCAACCCTGTAAATTGGGGACTATCTCCAGTACCCACGCCTATAGAAGTTCTTACTGTTGCTCCTACTTCCTCCACAAATGTACCAACTCCAGTACCTACTAATATCCCAGAGTTCTGGGTAAATTCAGCATTTTTAATATACTGCGTGTGGTCGTCAGCCGGGGCGATAAGGTTGGCGAGCAGTGAATGGTCTGTCGTGGTTACTGCCACGCCCGCCGTGATCGGAGGCATTTGGCCTCTCAAATCTTCCTGGGCCACATAAGTCCACTGCGACCCTGCGATCAGCCGCATAGTCAAACGGGCGATAAGAAATCCCTCGCCCTTGAACTGAGACGGGATATTAAATACTGAGAACCCGTCAACGTCAGCTACAGCGTTGCTGGATGTAGTATAGATTCCGGTCGGCAGGTTAATCATTATATGGGACGCTTCGCCAGACCTATTCTGGACACCCCAGACCACGAGATTGAAGTACCGATTAACAGTGATCGCCGTACCAGATGCTGTGCCGTCAACGTAAACAGTAATGTCAGTTACAAGATCGACAGAGGTCCCATACGCCCCGCCCTCATCTGTGGGCTGATTGGTGATATGCACATCATCGGTCGCAGTTAGGTACATATCGAAAGCAGGAAAAGTATGCTTGTGAAGTTGATATATTGTTCCAGCAGCCGTCACAAGTTCTATCGCCGTCGATGAATTGCCGGTTGTAAGGTCCGCCCCAGCCGCATTCTTAATCGTTAGGGCCACTCCAGACTTGTAATGAGCATCCTCTTGACGAAGATGTTCTTCGATATGTGTGATGTGGCCTTGATTGTCTGCACTCTGAACATGATCATTCCAGTTACGATTAACTAACGCCCCACCATCTGTACCGGTGGAAGCAGCCGATCTCAAAAGCAAATTAGCTATTTTAATATGCTCGGTTGCAGGCCAATCAGAATTAGAGGCAACGAGAGTGGTTTTGCCCGACTGTAAAATGTAAACGAATACCTCAGCAGGAACCGCGTCCGTTCCTACAAAGGCTGTGAGGTCTATCGTACACTGAGGGGCCGTACAATCGAGAGTAGAGTATCCGTCCGAGAATCTCTGAATAAGATCGCCGCCGCCATCCTGTTCGAGAGATCCTGTAACCGTACCACCCACTGACGAAACAGTAAAATCAATAGTCTCAAGAAAGATTCCATTAAGTGAATCAAGAAGAGTTTGTGTGTTTGTATCAAGATCAATCGTTGCTGTCCCATCACCATCATCACTCATGGAAATATGATCGGTAGTCCCGGTCAACCACGCTACTATATCTGAGGATTCAAGCTGCGAAGAACCATCAGTCGATACAAGTCGGGTCGCCGTCAGCCCCGATAATGTGAGTCCCGCGAACGTGGGATTTGCACCAGTATGAATGTCTTGCGGGGTTGAAAGTGTTATGGTCCCAATACCAGAAGTGGATACGACCTGATTGGCTGTACCAGTGATCGTAGCAAGTACGGGATCTGCACCAGTAGAACCTATTGGTATCTGCCCATTGGTAGCAGCACCGAGTGGAGTAACAGCACCCGTCCCAGAACCGAGTAATATCCCATGATCAGTTAGAGTAGCGGCACCTGTGCCACCCTTGCCCACAATGAGCGGAGAAGCTATGGATGTCAGTACCTTACTGGCATCAGTCTCTAACAAACTCGATGCTGTCAAGCCGGACAGCGTTAAGCCTGCGAAAGACGGATTGGACTCCAGCCCAAAGACCTTGGTTGAAAGCCGCTGTATGGCTTGCCGCACCGAAGGATCGCAATTTCTTGGGGTTATTACTCCGGGGTTTTTAGCACCCATGTCTATCCCCTTACTGGTTGACCCTGTTGCCCGTACACCCACCGTTCACCGTTGACAGCACCCATGTACCCCCCAGGAGTCCAATCTGATTTACTCCTGTACGCGTTAGTAGCAGCACCCGTGACATTCAATCTTTGACGTGCTGGTGCAGACGACGGTCTTATCGACGCAGAACGAGGGGTAGATGTAGTACGTGGTGACTCAGAAGGTTGAGTTCGGGACTGTCCAAATGGTGTTATAACCGGAGCGAAAGAACGATTAGATCTTGATTGACTGGCAGTAAATTGTCTACCAAGTTGAGCCTGATACCCACCTTGTTCCATCTGAGCAAGCATAGCCTGCAAAGACGAAATTGCCGAAGCACGGGTCTCCTCCATCCTGGCCCGTGTCGGTGCTGCTACTTCTGATTCATATTTTTTGCCGAGGCCAGCAGCCATAGTAGTATTAGCGAGTCCCGAACTTACAAGACTCTGCATACCGGATGCTACAGACTTTACCCGCCCACGTTCAAGACCAGCTTCTATACCTTTACCGAAACCCCCTCCTACTTCGTATTGACTCATAGCTGCTTGCAAAGCTGTTCTGGCTTCTGGACTGACACTTGGGCCTGCTTCTGGTGTGCTAATACCACGTCTCTTCCTATAAGATGCTGTCTCCGCCGCTGTTTTTTGTCGTGTTATGAAGTAACCACTTATAGCCATTATAACATCCTTCCAGCTTCTTTTGTATTGAACAGAAGCGTTTCAAAACTAATGCTCTCACCAGCGGTATTATTGCTTAATTTTATAGCCGCTATTCTGCCTCTCGCTTTGCGTCGTGACTTATTGCCCTTCTGTAAACCGGGAGCAGTGAATGTGCCGGAAAATCGTGCGTTCGACACCGCGTCTACATCTTCAAGTATCTTAGCAGCGGAACGCCCAACATAGACTGTATAACTTATATTATCAGAATCAGTTTCTGTCCCACCGGATTCACCACCAGCCGATATGATATTGAGTCCGCCTATACTGCCATCCCTGATACCATTAGCTATTGACTTTGGCCCGAGTAATACGTTTGCGTCTATAGCTTGATCTGAACCGCCTATGTCGTCACTCTTCTGCGATACATCGTATGTACGTATGTGCCCATCTTTACAACCCACAAGCATACCAGACAGACTTTCATCATTCGCGTTGTAATAGAGTAGACTATATGAACCACATTCATCGGGGTACGCTTCAGGAAAGAAGCCCTTGGTTCGTATATCATACCAATAGTTTGAATTAGATCCATCCGAGAGTAGTGTTATCGTGACTATAATGCCCACATTCTTAGGGTCGTAAGCCATACATATTCGGTGTGTAGACGGATCGACAGCCTCATTTGTCACAATAGCGGGGAGTGACTCTTGCGTCAAACACACCGGTGTACCGGGTATTGTAGTGGCATATATACCATTGGTGCCCCAGAAATACAACAAGCCTTCATCCCCGAAACACCAACTTCTCGAACCAAAAATACCTACGGACAAGTCAAGTTCATTTATCGGCCCACCGATAGCAGGGTCTCCAGTAAGAAACCATATTGAAGACGCACAACCAAATATGAGGTAGTCATCTTTATACGGTATTAAGCAACGAATTATGTCCCCGAGTTCACCGGCATCTGAATTGCCCCCTGCAACTGGTGTTTGAGAATCATCAGCAACATAAGCGAAATCCCAGGGGTTGTTTTGCCGGGCCATATACCATTGGAACGGGGCCTCTGGATTTCCACTTAATACAGGACGCCCCCTATAAAGGCATCCGAGATACGCTTGATTGGGTATGGTCCCAGATGATCCACCGGGATACACTGTCCAATCGTACCAATGTGGAGCAGCCGTAACAGCAGAGGGTGTGAATCCAGAACCCGAACCGCTACCTGTTGTGGCCGTTATTGCATCAAAAGCTGTAGCACTACCCCCGTAATACGCATAACCGTATGTCAGTGTCTTGGCTGCGTTGGTAAAATCCACAACCATGTATGCAATATCACCACTACCTTGATCCTGTGTTAGTATATCACCCTTGGCATGAGCAGTACCTAATGCCGAAGATGTTAGTTTCGTGTTGATGAAATCAGCTATCTTGAGTTTTGAGCCGTTCACCACAAATGCTTTCTGATAGCCCTCGAACATCTCAAGCTGATCAGAGGTATCAATGTCGCCGTTAGCGGCGGTGAGTTCTACCATAGTTCCTGCGGCCACGTTTATATCCTCATACCAAATTTCGTTGTTTCCGGCTGCAACTAAACGCTTATAGGTTATGACCGGTGTTATCGAAACAGCCATTATATGTCCTCATACCAGATCTTATTATTCGCTGCTACAACAAGTCTTTTCTTTGTTGTTATATCGGGGCCAGATGCGGGTGGATCAAAATCGTTATATACCTCGAACAGAAAATCATCTAACCCACTATTGTGAGCAGTCCAAGTAAGATCCCCGACTGGCGGGGAAGCACTATCATTGGAATATGCTTTACCGTCACTATAACTTCCATTAGCATCCCTCACCCAAAAAATAGAATTTATTGGATTAACACCCGAACATGCCAGAACTATAGCATATTTCGTTCCGTTATTCAATGAAACAGTAGAGGACATAGTGAATGTCACCCACTCTCCATTTTCAGGATTTGCAATATCTGTAGCTGTAATAGACATTAAATCTACTGAACCGCTTCCAAGGGATGCACCAGTAGGTTTATCGTTTCCATCAACAGCCGTTATATATGCGGTTATAGTACCCGCAGAAGCACCTGAACTTCGTAGGGCAAAAACCCTTATAGAACCGACATTAAAGGCGGAAGGTGTTAGGAAAACTTGTGCCCAAATGAAATATGTACCACCGCCTGAGCGATAAACATTTGTCCCAACGTCCGTATCGCCATCGTTATAGTCTACAATCAATTCTGCCATTTATTCCACCGCACTCACAACACATGCTGCAACTACTGGTTGTTCAGCCGCACCCACCTGTACACCGGCACCCCACTTATCAAGAGCGGGTCTCTGACCACCAATCAGAATACCTTCCTGCGTACTATAAGGCCGCATATTGTTTATACGGCGTGTCGTGAACTCTGGTTGTACCTCAGTACCGAAGCCAACGTGCTTACCCTTAATTGGAAAAATTATCCGGGCCATAATATGATTCCTTAGCCATCCTGAGTAGTATATATACTACCCAGGACAGCATAGTTTTTACTCATCCGAAATCGAACGCTCATCGTCCTCGTAGTACGCGAGATCACTCGCATATACAGCTTCAAAACCGTAGACGTGGAAATCATCGGTCGTATGGGCACTCGTAGTAAACACACACGTCACAGCATCTCCAGCCTTCCAGCCGTCCCCGTGTGATCGAACTTCCACATAACCCGCCTTAGCGGTATTGTTGTTTACCGCAGCGGAAATCGTGGGGTCGATGTCTGAGGATAGTGCAGCACCCGCACGTTTGCGGTACATAGCACAATCAATCGTCGGTGTGTTCGTGTCACCACCCGAGTTCACGAGAAACCTAAGATCCAACTTATCGACACCTTCATCGTAATCTCTCGGAATCAAGAATGTAACATCGCCCAAAGCAGTCTGACTTGACGATACAATCAACCCCTCAAAACTTGTTTCCAGGGATTCGCGTGACGGCTCGGTAGATGCCGTCGGGATCAAACCCGCTACCCTGATTGAATTGATATTCAGACCTTGTATAACTCGTTTGAAGCCATCTCCAGTCACGAGAGCTTCAAGTCCCTTCAAGAAATTTGCAACATTAAATCCGTTCATGGTGTTATTCCTTCCTCCCGTAAACCGGGATTATAAATCATTGTCTGTGGTTACATCACTAAAGTATTCATGTCTATGTCCCCGATGAGTGGGGTTGTACAACAACCCTAATCTACGAGGAGCAGATATTGCATCTAACCTGTGAGCTTCTGGAAGAGCTATCTTACGATACTCCATTATCCAGTTTTCACCGGCATCATCAGTTTCCATTTGTGCCCGAGCTTTGCAAGCAGCTTCAATGGTGTTATCAAACTGCAATCCAGCAGGATGTATGTTGGCAGCGGGTTGCACGATATAGCGACTACCAGAAGCCGGATCAGTACCGCCAGCAGCACCTTCTTCATCTAACCAGTCTGCTACGGCGAATGATCCCGATGATCCAGTATAGTCCGTCACGGTAGCGTAACTATATTTGCCTGTTC
>DRHD01000046.1 GCA_011049795.1 Porticoccus sp. | reverse complement strand
TTACCACAACACCAATTACAGCTTTATTCTCAAGCATAAATATCAATGACGGAGCGAGTGGTCTGACCCGATATCAGCAACATTTTACAGAGGTTGTAATATCAGCAGCAACGGCAACAGCAGCATTATTCGATAGAGACGATTTAGAGCCGGATGGAGTAATAGAACTAACTTTAGAGATGGATGCTAATAATTTAACCGACAGCGTAGCAGTGCTAGACCCGTTCATCCACTACGTAGATATTCATTATCAAAGCACGAATATAGCAACCAAGGCCAAAGCCCCTGATTTTTACGCGTAAGGAGAACATAATGCCGGCAGACTTTGTAATCACCAGAACAATCCCCGGAGCGAAGGTTGCCGAGTACCGTGCGGCTATCCTTCGAGGTAAGCCTAATGACGAAAAAGACAAGAACGGCAACCCTAAATATACCGATGCCGAATGGCTTAATATATTGTTGCTCAGATATCTGCGTAATCTGGTAAGATGGGGTAAGCAGCTCTTGCATGAAGATAGTTTAGCGTCAGTCGATGTTTCGGATATTACAACCTCTGTAAAATGTTGCTGATATCGGGTCAGACCACTCGCTCCGTCATTGATATTTATGCTTGAGAATAAAGCTGTAATTGGTGTTGTGGTAAACGCAGAGCCGGTTGTCTGGTTGTGTCCTTTCGAGTAAATTGCAAAGTATTTGAAATCAATAGTTCCGCCTGTTGCTGTTGCACTTGTCTGACTCCAGTGAACATGTAGATATATGTCAGTGCCTGCCACATAATCATGGGGTATGTGGTAAGTCAGAAATGCTTCATCTCCATCGGAGAATTGCCAGGCGTCTACATCCCCATTATATGCTGTCAGGGTTGGCTTTGTTCCTCCGGTGTTCTTGGCGAATTGATCTCCCAACAAATCTCTCCAGCCAAAAGTAGGCGTAGTTGTATCGACTTTGATACCATTGCCAGAGGCTTTGTCGAAAACAACAGCTTTCGTATCTGCAAAAGGCAAATCCGAGACAACCTGGGCAGAACCAACGAGGGAAAAATCCCCCGTAGCTGAGAAGTTGGCATAATTGGTCGGAGCACCAGCGGCACTATCGCCTATGCGAGTTGCAGTAACAGCGAAAATGTCCAAGATGTTAGGGGACAAGGAGTAAATACCCGTAGCAGTATCGCGGAAGTGAATTTTTCCGCTGGTTAGTATATCATTGAAAAAACTAAATCTGTCGTTGTCCTCATCCCAGTCAAACCGCCCTGAACTGTCCGTACCAATGAAATTAAACGTAATGTCCGTATTGCCAGCAGCGGTGAAGTCGTAGATACCTGTAGCTGAATAAGCTCTCAATTTTGAATAAGTTGTTTCATTCCATTCAAAATAGGAGTCAGCCGTACCAGACGCGCCAATGGCAAGTTTTACGTCATCGGCAGCAAGGGTCAAACCGTCAGACGGTAGCACAACCTCTGCGTCGAGCTTGATGCCCAGAATCCCACCAGCAGGATCAAGGCTCAAGTGAGCGAAGTCGTCGGAATCGTCTATCAGGATTTCAAGGTATCGCTTCGCATCATGTCCGCCGCCGGTGATATATCCGTAGAACCTGTTAGGTGCATTGTTTGTATTGCCGTACCGTCCGAAGGTGTGCTCACTGCCGTAGAAGTTCAGGGCCGTATCGCCGCCAGAGCCAGCGTCAAAATTCATAAGCCCAGAGGTAACAAAGTTTCCAGTCCCATTGGCATCCAGATAGAGATTGAAAGAAAAGGCACTTACATTACCAAACCCATGTAGCCTTATTCCTTGGTTATCTGCTGCCTGTCTAATTATCAGAGCTTGACTTGCACCGGTGGTATCAATCTTCAATACATCCAGAGCATCCCCGTCTTGGCGAACCAATAGAGCTTCGGTGTTATCACTGTCTATAATCACTTTACTGAAACTACCTATGCCGGTGGTCGTCAGGTTTCCATCGCCAAAATCAAGATCATAGGAAGCCTTGTTACTATCAACCGTGAGATCACCGTCAGACTGAACAGCAAAAGTAAAATAGTTAGAAGCATCATAACTCAGGCGAAGTTGCGTCCCTGCCTTGAGAACGTCAAGGATATCAGCGGGGGTGGCCGTACCTATACCTACTTTATCGGTATATCCGGTAAGATTAGCGACTAGGGTATTGGTATCGACGATCAGACTGAAAGTACTACCAATAACCACATCGTCGCTAAATATGAAAGCATCGTCACCTTCATCCCAAGTAAGTAATCCACTGTTGCCACCTGTCTTGAAATTGATTATTACGTCATCTACTATATCATGCCCAATGCTGAGCGTTTTTATATTGAAATCGAGGGTTTGATTTTCGGGCTCATCTGCCATAATACCGTAGATAATGGAATGAGTCGGAGTTAGCCCCGAAGTAAAAGGTCCGGGCCCCCTTCTGCGACAATCAATAACTAATGTGTAAGCTGCCGTAATGTCATATCCAGCATAACTGCCAATCATGGTATTATTGCTCTCGGTCGTAATACCAAAACCAGCTAGGTGGCCGAATAAGGTATTTTCTAGCCCTTCCGTAAGGTTGGAGCCAGCGTCAGTACCTACAAGAACATTGGACCATCCGGTAGTCAACGAGTAAGCAGATTGATAGCCAATACAAACATTTCGGTTTGCCGTTGTTGCTAGCCATCCAGCCATAAAGCCAATGAAAACATTCTCGGACCCATATTGTATAAATTGGCCCGCTCCCGATCCTAT
>DRHD01000045.1 GCA_011049795.1 Porticoccus sp. | reverse complement strand
GACTGCTCCACTTTCACCACAGGCACTGGAGCCTCAGGTGAAATACGCGAGGTAGCACCATGCCAATAGCGGTCCAGCATCAAATCTCCTACTACGAGAACTTGGGCTTTATCGAATCGGGGCACAACCAGCTTCATCCGCTTTGTCCTTCCATAATTTGCGGCTATCTTAGCACACAGGTTCACTCGTATAATCCCGCTAGGGAGAAGACCGTACAATGAAAAAACTATCTAAAGAAGGCTACCTAACACTGCGCGAAGGTGCAAAAGTCATTGAAGCGGATGCTCATGGTGACAAAGTGCTACTGCTTACAGATGGTACTTATCTAAAGCTATTTAGAGTGAAACGGCTGCTAACAAGTGCACGCTTTTCCCCTTACTCCAAGCGGTTTGCTAAAAATGCAATAAAACTGATCAAGCTTGGCATCCTGACCGTCAATGTAAACCGGCTCTATCGCATACCTTCGATAAGACGCACGGCCGTACATTATTATCCGTTACCAGGAACTGCATTGAGAAAATTACCGGATGGTATAGACCTTATTCTTGCGGACAAACTTGGCAAGTTTATAAGGGAGCTCCATGACAAAGGTATCTATTTCCGATCTTTACATTTGGGAAACATCGTTTTAACACCTGAGAACAAACTAGGTCTGATTGATATTTCTGATATGAGAATTTACAACAAGCCTCTGTCAGAAACACAACGACTTAGAAACTTTCAACATTGCTCCCGTTATAAGCATGACACCGACCAAATTAACCAATCTATCCATCACTTCATTGATGGATACAGATCCAAACCTGGTTCACCTTTGTGTAAGGCAAGTTTAGCCAATATTTTTAAGGGCTAATATTATTAGACATGCCATGGACACCGTGGTCTTCCACGGCCCCCATGAACATCATGACTTAGCTACAGCTGTCGTACTTTTGTCGCTCCCCAAACTCCACACAAAAAACCATTAAGGTGATAAAAAAGCTCTCAAGTTTCACTATCTTGACCAGAACCAATAAGACTAATCGCCAATATCATAGCCATCGGGAAAAATAAAACGAGCCAAATCGGTGATGGTGTAGTCAACAATTTACTGCCCTCTGTCAGAGTTACAGAGACTCCCGCTGTCAGTACTAAAACCCAGGGGATCGCTCGCCTTACTCTCAAACCGTGAAACAAAAAACCTGCCAACAAACAAATGTATGACACCAATGCCACAATACCACCATAGAAAAACTGCCCTAAATAGATGCTGTGAGGGTGATCAAACTTCATATCACCAACTACAACAGCATCACTTTTCCAACCTCCATACCCACAACCAAACCACATACCACAATCCTTTACCCTCTCAAGTACAGAACTCCAGATTTCAGGCCTCCAGGACATTCCTCTATTTGTAAGAAGGCCCATATCATAAGAAACAGCTCCCCCCAAAATAATCAAACAGACACTCAAAAAATGAAACCGGCTAACTTTCTTATCTATCAACAAAGCAACGACGACCATTACAATCAATGCGACAAAAGACGACCTGGACTGAGACAAAATCAATACAGTTATTCCGATCATTAAAGAAAAAGCACCAATCCAACCATGCTCCCTAAAACGATCAGAAAAACCCCAAATAAAAGCGCCAAGATATGCCAACAGAACAACCGACAAAAAAGTTGGATGGGTCAATCTCCCTTGCCCCAGAAGCCTGGCTCTTGGAAAATCATGTTCTTGGTAAAAAACAACCAAGCATATAACAGAAAAACACAAAAGAACTGGAGCAAAATAATTGACCACAGACTGAGGAAATCTAGGGAAATCATCAACCAACACAAACACTGCTACAAAAAAACCATATATATACAAAGCTCTTTTCATGTATCTAAAGAAAACATCCATCGAGAAAGAACTAGACCAAAAAGAACTAGCAACCAAATATAAAATAAACGAAAAAAATAGATTTACCAGCCAAGAGTGATGCATTCTAATCAACTGCTTTCTCGAACAACAAAAAACCAGCGGAAAAAGAACAAACCCAAAAAAAACGTTATTAACCGACTTCCAACTATCAAATACCAAAAAACTTGACAGAAATGCGGCAAAGCCAAACAATAAAAAATAGTCTTTACAATCACTTACAATATTTTTTGAACTTCCCTGAAACCCCTTGCCATACTCTTCATCCATTTCCAACACCATTCTTTAACAATTAAGATCCACAGAACCAATCCAACACCACATTATTAGATAAATATTATGTAGTTACTTCAAGTAGGACTTTCTCCAACATTAATGCTCAAAGCCATTCTTTGTCACCTTCCATTGTTTATTGAGATCTTCGTGAGAAACATAAGAAATATTCAAATCTTTCCAATCTTTTTTCACTTTTTAAAGTGAAAGTAAAGAAATCTCTACTAGACCTATCATTAGTCAACCGTCCACCCGCCCAATACCGTTCTTTCGGAAAATCTCTCGAACCATCAATCCAGTTATAACGCAACTCAGGAGTCGAGTATTCTTCGCGAAAAAGAGCTCTCCGGATCAATGGAAATACAATCCAGTAACATATTTTTGCAACTGGTTTTGGCAAATTATTAAAGTCTTATTAACTCAATTCAGACGTATTTCCATTGCCGAGAATGAGATTTCGGTAGTTCTGTTGCATGCCATCTGCGGAGAACATCGACTCGGAACGTTTTTTGAGTCCGTCGGTGTAGGTCTTGAGTTCACTTTCATCGAGTGAGAGCAGCTTTTTGAGTCCGTCGGTAAGTCCGTCGGTATCGCCGGCTTTGTGCATGATGCCCTGGCCGCCGAGGACTTCCGGGAGGCCGCCGGCATCGCTGCTGACGATCGGCACATCGGCGAGGATGGCCTCGAGCGCGGCGAGGCCGAAGCCTTCTTTGCGAGAGGGCATGGCAAAGTAGTCGAAGGCTTTGAAACAGCGGGCCGCTTCGGTGACATTGCCGGTGAAGACGACGCGTTCGGCGAGTCCGAGATCCGCGGCCATTTTTTTGAGTTCGTCCATCATGCGGCCTTCGCCGACGATGGCGACGTCGAAATCTAGGGGGATACGACTGACAGCGGTGAGCAGCGAGTCGTAGCCTTTGAGGCTGACGAGTCGTCCGACACAGCCGATAATGCGGCGCTCTGTCTTGAGGCCGAGTTCGGCACGGGCTGCTTCTTTGCTGAGCAGGTCGCGGTGAAAACCGGCGAGGTCGATACCGTTTAAAATGGTAAAGCTGTTGTGTTCTTTGGCGGCCGGGCAACTCTTGATGAGGTCATTGCGGACCGAGTCAGAAACGCCGATGAATCTAGTATTCTTCATGAAAAAGGCGGCTGCGATGCGACGGCCGAGCCGGTCGAATTCACCGAGACCGTGAAAGATACTGTAGACTTCTTTGATACCAGTTCGCGATGCGGCAATCGCCGCCAGCAGGCTTGGTTTGTAGCGTTCGGAGAGAATATGGGTGATCCCTTCGTGTTCGATGGCGGCGGCGATGTCTTTGGCCGAGGACAGTGGAGCGAAGGAGTTGCGCGTCGAATTCAGGAAAATTCCTTCGCCTTTAAAGTGAGCAGGCTTTTCTTTATAGAGGTAGAGCTCGATGACTTCACATTCAGCCCGAAAGGCTGAACGGATTTCGCCGGTGAGTTTATAGTCGGCCGCCGGGGCACTGTGAAGAACGTGGAGTAATTTCATCGGTCAACTGCATTCATTTAAGTATACTCTTTAACATTTTCTCTTCATGGGTGTGCATTGAGCTTTAGGAGGGCATCAAGCTGAAGCCCTTTGACATTCGAATATTTGTCTTTTTGGTCAAGTATAGGAATGATCATTACCCTCTTTTTTGCCCAATCTACTATAGGGAAGATGATAGGATAAAAATTAGTTTTTTTCAAAACTTAGCTGCCACCGATCTTCCCATTTAAATTAACTCAAACCATCTAAAAAATGATTATTCAGCCCTCAAACAATAATATTTTTAGCGCAGGCATACCCCAAAATACGTCACAAACTGCCTCATCCGAAAAATAATTACTGACACGCTGATTCAACTGATCATATTCAACACCATGCTGATTACTGTAGAGCCGCAAAAGGGCTTCAGATAACTTCTCCGGATTATTCACCTCGAAAGAGATGCCTAATGAACCCACAACTTCAGGGCTTCCACCACAATTACTGTAAGCAATGGGTAGTCCCGCCACCATCGCCTCAAGTAACACCATACCAAATGGCTCATGGTCAGAACTTAACACAAAGCTATCAAAAGCCTTAAAGTAACGATAGGCATCTTTAACGAAGCCGAGAAAGTGTACTTTATCACTGATATTCAGTGTTTCTGCCTGAGACTTGAGCTGTGATTCCAAGGCACCCTGACCAATGATTACTAAACAGGCATTAGGTATATCTTCCGAAACCCGAGCAAAACCAGAAAGCAGGGTCTTGTAATCTTTATCTGGGTGAAGTCGCCCAACAGTACCAAAAACATAGCTGTCGCTGGAAACCCCTAGAAATTCTCTCGCAGAAGACCTGTCAATCTGTGCCGCACTTATGGCTTCGACATTGATACGGTTATATACAGTTTGTATTTGTTCTGTCGGAAAGGATGGCAACGCCTTCCGGATATCGTCTCTTATCGCGTTAGAAACACCTACCAATATCAACTGGCTCTTTTTACGCATAACAAGCACTCTACGCAACCATCTATCGTAGACCCCATAGGCATGGTTAACACCAACCACTTTTAACCCGCTGATAGCCAAAGCCACAAATATTGATTTGTATCGGTGCGCCACACAAAAGTCATAGTTATTTTGTAAATGAAGAGCCCTGATGCGTTGCACCTGCTTCCTCTTTAAACCACGTAAATCCTTGGAGGAGTATTCAAAAAAAATTACCTCGCCACCCACATTATTAGCGACAAAATCATCTTTTTTCCCAGTCAAGAAAACAGTGGTTAACTCGCACTCCCTGCCATCAAATAGACGCGCCCATTGTCTAGCAACATCACCAAAAGGAGGTGAATATCCATGACAAATCTGTAGGATTTTTTTCTTCATATCAAACTAAAAACAATAACTAAATTCACTGACATCCCTAGAATACAAATCTTCCACTATTTTCTTAGATTCAGAACTATAGTAATCCCTATAGTCTCCTCTATCACTAGAATTTGTTTCTTCTAAAACCAATGATGACCGCATACTTTTTAGACTACCAACCACCTTATTTATATCACTTTGCAATGTTCCAAACCTGCCAATGTAATCTATATCCACGGGCCCATGCTGGTTTTCTATAAAATGATACTGAGGTATAAAATGAATGTGATTTTCTATGTTTTCTTTACACATCCACCTTCTAACAAAATCATCAAACCCTTCATACTTTCCAACTATTTCAGACAGCCCCAGATCTCTCTTATTTGCGCCACCACTTAGAAGGTAATGGTATGCGGAGACCACTCTGTCCCACGGATTTCTAACAACTGAAAATGTTAAATATTCCGAACACTGCTCTGGCGCTACCCCCTGACACCAAACATATGGCATATGCCCCAGACTCTTTACATGAAAAATATTTTTACAAATACTTTTCCTGCCGTCTTAGGGATATGAATGAAAATTGCTTTTTTTGTAGCGAAACACTCTAGTGTACTCATACGCCGAGCATAAATTCTCTTTTGCTGCATTCTCGCCAAAAGAGGGTTCGAGCTTAATGGTAATGAATGCTTTTCATTAGGCCTGAATCTCGATAACAAAGAAGAGATCTTCATCAAACCAGCGGTGTTTCTTTCTTACACACCAATATATCCTCCATAATCAGGTACTCCAAATCCGACCCAAAGAACATATTCAGCGCATCGGTAGGTGAACAAATCATCGGCTCACCACGGCGGTTTAGGGAAGTATTAAGCACCACACCATTACCAGTGAGTTTTTCCATCTCCTCCATCAGCTCATAGTAGCGAGGATTAAATTCTTTCTTGAGTGCTTGAGCGCGAGCTGTCCCATCCTCATGAACCACTTCTGGCACCCGGGTTTTCCACTCCTCATTCACTTCAAACGTAAAGGTCATAAAGGGCGCCGGATGATCACTCTTGAACATTTCAGGAGCCACCCGATCAAGCATGCTGGGGCAAAACGGGCGCCAACGTTCGCGAAATTTGATTTGCTCATTAATACGAGCGGCTACACCCTTGGAACTGGGGCACCCCACAATGGAACGTCCACCCAAGGCTCTAGGCCCAAATTCCATACGCCCCTGAAACCAGGCAACAGGATTACCATCAGCCAGAATCTTGGCAATACGCTGTGGCACCTGATCAATCACCTCATAAGCAGGCGCTTCTGAGTGCTCTTCACAGGCTTTTATACACTCTTCGTTAGTGTATTCCGGCCCAAGATAAACATGCTCCATTTTCTCTGGCTGAATCCCTCGCTTCATCAGCGCATAGGACGCGGCACCAACGGCAGTCCCGGCATCACCTGAGGCTGGCTGCACATAGAGCTCTTTTACATCATCCCGGGCAATAATCTTCTGATTTAATTTGACGTTAAGCGCCCCACCGCCAGCAAATGCCAACTTGCCAGTCTCACGCAAGATGTCACCCAAGTAATGGTCCATCAGCTTCAGAACAACTTCTTCAAATAACGCCTGGATGGTCGCAGCGTAGTCAATGTAAGGCTCATCGGCGATATCCCCCTCACGCTTGGGACCAAGCCACTCAATAAGTTTGGGGCTGAAATAGAACGCAGCGCCATCTTGCTTATGCCGCCTTAGACCAACGGTGTTTACCAGCTTGGTATTAATTTGAAAATCCTTGCCATCGAAGTCAATTAACCGCGAAAAGTCGTACTTGGTAGGATCGCCATAGGGAGCCATACCCATAACTTTGTACTCGCCATCAAGCATCTCAAAACCAAGATATTCTGTAATCGCCCCATAGAGGCCGCCCAGAGAATCAGGATCGTAAAATTCCTTAATTTTGTGAATTTTGCCATTTTCTCCATAACCAAAAAATGTGGTGGCATATTCACCCTTACCATCCACGCCCATGATGGCTGTTTTCTCTTTAAAACCACTCAGGTGGTAGGCACTAGAGGCGTGGGCCAGGTGATGCTCAACGGACTCAAATTCAACTTTATTGGGGTCGATACCCAAATCACGCAACAGAGCAAATACCCTGTCACGATATCGACGGTAACGACGATTGCCATTCAACAGGGCATCTAAAGCTCTATCGGGGGCATACCAGTAGCGCCTGGCAAAGTGCCAGCGGGCTTTGGAAAAAATAGAAATAGGTGCGAATGGTACGGCCACCACATCAACCGCCTCGGGCTTGATGCCCGCATATTCCAGGCAGAATTTTGCTGCCTCAAAGGGCATTTTCCCTTTGGCATGCTTATCGCGAATAAAGCGTTCTTCTTCTGCTGCCGCCACCAGCTTTTCATCAACATAGAGTGCGGCGGAGGGATCATGATTCAACGCACCGGAAATACCGAGAACAATTGTAGACACAGTTAAACCTTTTTTATTAAACCTGTTTATTAATAAGTGTAATACCCGCTCTCTGGGCAAAGGGGCGTAGTAATTGTTCGAAATGCTGCCAAGTCTTTCCTTGCCAGTTATCCATAAACCGCTGTAAATCTCGGCTATAGGCCTTTACAAACGATGCCTTGTATCGATGCCACCGCACCGCATCCAGGTCAATCACCTGAAGCTGCTCGCCTGAGACAATCAGATTAGTGGCCTTCATATCCCCATGGCTCACTGTACTACGCCACAGAATGTCAAATAAGCGATGCACCTCAAGATTAAGCCACTCCGGCACCTGAGTATCACTCTGTTTCAACAGCCAAGTCTGTAAATTGTCGCCTACCGCACACTCTGTCACCAGGTATGCCTCACGGCGGAATGGTCCGGCGCGATTTTCCCGCATGGCCAAGGGTGTGGGTGTAGCAATACCGAGCAATTCTAACCGATGGGCACTCTCCCAGGAAACCCAGGCCCGACTAGACCTAAAACAACGACTCAACCCATGCCAAAAATTCTTAATATTGTAGCGCTTCAAAACCCAGTCGCCACTATCCCCAGAGACCTTAACCACTGTTGCAGTATTACCACGCTTGAGAAACTGAGCATGCCCAATAGCAACCTCTGGCTCATCCATTAACCGACACAATTTGTCGCTCTTCTGGGAACGCGCCATTGCCACAAAAGCATCCGGTGATCGAGTCACCTCAAACTGGGAGCATGAACGGGTGCTTTTAGCCAGGTAATGTTTAATCCGCCACTCTCGCATACGAATAATGGCAGACAGGATATCTTCAAATAGGGGAGCTTTGTCGCCATAGGCATCTATCACCTCTGACACCAGCTCATCGTAGTCGGGTGTCATCTGGGCAAAGAACAGCCCCAGGTTATTCAAAGGACTGCGCAATGGTTCGATACCACCACCATCAATCACATGGAGCACCCCCTGGCTAAGCAGAAAGTTATCCAGATGAATGTCTGCCTGCATCCAGCCGGCACGATGCAACTGACTAATCAGACCCAGCGCATCTCGTAGTAACTGCTTTAACTGGCTGAGAGATAAACCCTGATAGCAGGCCTGCAAACTGACAGCAGCATCAAGAAACTCAGTGGCAAGAAAATAACCACCATCATCATCAACCAGACTCCATACTTCCTTTGGGCAAGGCACGCCGGCCTCAGCCATAGCTTTCAACCCAGCTCGTTCACGGTCAAAATATTTTCTCTGGAAGAACAGTTTGACCAGCACCATCGCGCCACCCCAATGGGCACGAAATGCCAGACGCTTACCGGGCAGATGGCGATAAACTTCCTCACAGACTAACGTTTCATGACCGGGCACCGCTAGCTGGAATGGTGCTGACAGCCCTTGACCCGCCTGCTGTAGTTGCGGAAGTGTTAGCAGCACAGCCACCCTGAACCTACCCTTTTGCCATAATTTTATCGGCCACTTTTTTCTCTAAAGTGAGGAGAGACCAGCGAACGGGAGAGGTTTCAATATACGCTTCTAGAAACTGCTGGCGGTCTTCAGGCGTTAGCTCACCGGTGTTACGAAACAGGGTCGCCAGCTCTTTTGGGCCACGCTCCTTTGATATTATACGCCTGCACTTTTCAAGGTCGATAAGCCTTATGTCATCCGGTTCAGAACAGGAAAAGTAAATGTGCTTGGTGTACAGACAACCATGCCTCAACCCCATAGCGTGCAAACGTCCAACCAGTCTACCCAACACCTGTAAACCATGCTTCCTTTCAACCGGAGAAACTGTCTGCTCCAACCATGGAGACATCGGCTGATAACCATCTAGCGCACAAGTAACCAATATTGCTCGATCAGTATTTTTCTTATCTCTACCATAACAAGCAACATCCATGGTCAAAATGCCGCCTTCTTCTAACTGACGAATATTTAGAAGTTCTCTCATCGCCAGCGGAATGCCTTGCAAAGGACTCTTTAATGTTCGGCAATTATGGTTTTCCTGTCGCTTCAGATAAAACTGTTTCTCAACCTGTGTTTCAGAATCAGTGAGAGAAAAGATGCCCACGTCACTATGACCACCTCGGCCCACATTGGGGTCATCGACAATCTTGACCTCGGCATTCCACAACGCCTCAAAACTATCCAGGCCGTTGGCACGAAATAACTCGGCACAACTATCATCTAGATGAAAAAATTGCCTTTCCATTACTCTAACTCTCACTCATGTACATTGCGCCTTACGATAAATGGTGCCTTGCGGTAAAAAGCGTCACTAACACCTTCAACACGCCGCCTTAACTGTGATACCCCTTTCGGATACCCTTCTTATGAAGCTTGTCGGCCTCAAGCACAACTGAAGACCAAATATCTTTTCCCTCATCGAGGGCCTGTCGTAACGATTGCTGCTTATATTCGCGGATAAAACAAAGTGCATCACGTTGATCAAACCCCACCCGCCTTGCTGAGTAATACAGTGCTGACAAATCTTTTTCTCGCCAACGACGGGGGGTGCGATGCCGAATTTGCATCCGGTGAAGATCAATCACATAAATCGGCCGCTGAGATACCGGCACACCGGCATAACGATCAGAGGTATCCAGCAGAAAATGACAAAGGTAATAGTCCCGATGATTAACACCATTGTCATGTAGCATCCGAGAAACTTTTGCCAGTCGCCTTACCAGTGCACGCCTCTCTGTCACTCCCATCGCAGCCAACACCTGTGGATTACAATATTCATCCAAGGGTTCGGTGGGCTCTAGCGCCTCAGTAATCAGAAAGGATTTCTCACTTGCAGGATTAGAACCTTGTCGGCCAAATGCGACTGGTGTCATGGTATCCACACCCAGCTCTTGCAGCTTCTCGATGGCACGATATTCATTTTCTGCACCCAGCACGGGAATACGCAGATAAAGCAGGTTTTTCAGAATTTCACCAAAACCCACACCAGCATGGGTTTTTACAAAATAAGCCTTGGCATCAAATTCAAAACGGGTGGTGCATCGATCACCCATATCCCGGTAGACCTCCCCCGTTAGCGAAAATGCTGCTTCAAAAGGATCGCTATCAGCCCAACGGGATGCAAAGGGTTCAGCCAGAAATAATTTCACACTTTCTCTCCAGCATCCGATCTCTCCAGCACTCGGTCTATCACATCAGCAGCCCTGACCGGCATATCGTAAATATCTGCCTCATGGGCAAAGATAGGGCCATTTTCCCGCCATTTCTGTTTATCTGCCAGCAACATTTCAACCAACTGCGCATTAAGCGCATCCTGAGAGAAGGGAGAAGGTAAAACCTGACCTGCGCCCGCCTCCTCAACATAATGCGCATAACCGCAGACATCGGTCACTAATACCGGCAATCCAGCAACCACCGCTTCCAGTAATACCGTGCCGGTATTTTCTGCATAGGCCGGGTGAATCAGAATATCTGCTCCCTGTAAAAACCGAGGCACATCGTCACGACCGGAGAAAAAGGTGACCTGTTTAGTCACTCCCAAACTATCAGCTAAGGATTTGAATTCGGCAGGGTCATCCTGACCAATGACAAACAGCCGGGTACGGCTTTTCAGCGAATCCGGAAGCGAAGCTAGCCCACGTAGACTCCGATCCAATCCCTTGGTGCGGAACCCAGAGCCAATCTGCAATAACAGCAGGTCATCGGCACCAAGGCCGAATTCACGACGAAATTCCGACCTGACTTCAGCGGCATTTTCAGGGGCACAGCGGCTCCGGCTGATCCCCGGGGACAACATGGTCATGCGAGATGCCTCAGTACCGTAATACCTCTGAAACAGACCTTGCTGCACACTCGAAATCATCAAAATTTCAACCGACTGTCCCGGATTAAAAATGGCCTGTTCGTAGCCAGAGAAATGTCGATAGCGGGAAGAGAGCCGATACCACCAACGGCGCAGATGCCGGGATTTATGTTCAAAACAAGGGTCAGCACAATAGTACACATCCAGCCCAGGCATTTTGTTGAAACCCACCACCGTATCCGCAGGACTCTGCATTAATCGCCGCGCTAGCCAACCTGAAAACTTTCTATACTTTCTTGGTCCCCTTATCGCCTTCACTGGCACAATCACCACCTCCAGCCAACCCGGGCAATCACCCTCCCAGCTGAGTGTATAAACGATGATTTGATGACCTCGACCAGAACATTCTTCGGCTATACGCAGAAAATCCCGCTGCAACCCCCCATAGGGGAAATATTTGTAGAGACAAAAGGCCAGCCTCACCCCGCGCTCCCTTCTAATAGCTTATTCAATGCACTGATCACTCGGTCAGGCAGCAAATCTTTCAGGCATTTCATCTGCACCAAAGGGTCTGACAGTGGACACTCCCGCTTAAAGCAGGGGCCACAATCAACAGGTATCGAGAGAATAGCCACCTGCTCATTCAGGGGAGGCGTGAACTCTGGGGAAGTGGAGCCATAGATCACGACTAAAGGGCGACTTAGTGCAGCAGAAATATGCATTAACCCGGAATCATTGCTCACCACTGCATCGGCAACGGCCAGTAAGTCTATGGCATCCTCAAGTTCCGTTACGCCAGCCAGATTCTGGCAGTGCCCCTGTTGCTCCATTGGCAATGCACCAATAATGGATTGGGCTACTGGCTGATCTTTCGCCGACCCCAACAGCCAGACCTGCCAACCATCTGTAATTTTTTGAGCTGCCACCGCAGCATAATGCTGCTCAGGCCACCGCTTGGATGGCCCAAATTCTGCACCCGGACACAAAGCCAATACTTTTCGCTCACTGCTCAAACCAAGCCGCTGACGCAGATCGGGCACTCGCTCAATATCTGCATGCAGGGCTGGTGCAGGTGGTTTCTCGGAAAGATCACCGCCTTTGAGCAGCGCCAGCGCATCAAAACGCTGAACCATTAATGGATAGCGATGCTTGTCCAATACACGCAGGTCATTGAGCAGCCCGTAACGCATTTCCCCTTTCCAGCCTGTGCGCTGGGGAATTCTGGCAAACCAGGGAATCAATGCTGACTTTAGGGAGTTCGGCAGGACGATCGCTTGGTCATAGCCCTCCGCACGCAACTCTCGACCCACACGACGCCGGGCCGACCACATCAGACTGCCATGGCCCACCGGCATATCAATAGCATGGCGAACCTCTGGCATCCTCGCAAGAATCGGTCGACTCCAGGCTGGAGCCAATACATCAATAATGCCATCGGGGTATTGCTGCTTGAGAAGAATAAAAAGCGATTGAGCCATCACCATGTCCCCCACCCAGGAGGGACCGATGATCAGAATTTTTTTGTCAGCTGCCATGAAGCCTCCTGGGGAGTTCATGCGGAGAGTCTATCCGGAGAGACCAGACTTTACTGCCCCAACAGGTGTCAACCACTCTGAGTGCTCTGCCCTGAGGCCGCGCACTAGGTCAAAATACTGAGACTGCAACTGCTCAGTGATAGGGCCACGCTTACCGTTGCCCAGGACTCGACCATCCAACTCTCTGATGGGTAATACTTCTGCCGCTGTACCCGTAAAGAAGGCTTCATCTGCCAGATAAACTTCATCACGGGTAATACGCTTCTCTACCACCTTATAGCCGTCTTGTTCGGCCAATTGCATGATCGTTTTTCGGGTAATACCATCCAAACAGGAAGTAAGCTCCGGGGTGTAGAGCACACCATCGCGAACCATAAAAACATTTTCACCACTACCTTCAGCAACATAACCCTCTGGATCAAGCAGTAGCGCTTCCTCACAACCGGAATCCAATGCCTCACGTAATGCCAACATAGAGTTAATGTAGTTACCGTTGGCCTTTGCCTTGGTCATGGAGATATTCACATGATGGCGAGTAAAGGACGATGTACGAATCTTAATGCCCTGCTCCAACGCTTCAGGGCTCATATAAGAGGGCCACTCCCAAGCGGCGACAATCACATGCGTCTGCAACCCATCGGCTCGCAAACCCATCCCTTCAGAGCCAAGAAATGCCATGGGCCGCAAATAGGCCTCATGCAAATCATTGTCACGAACCACTTGTTTCTGGGCTTCGTTCAACTGCTCCTTGCCATAGGGCATATCCATCCCCATGATTTTTGCAGAGCCAAACAGCCTGTCCGTGTGATCTTGCAACCGGAAAATAGCTGGCCCCTGATCGGGTGTTTCGTAGGCACGAACACCTTCAAAGACACCCATACCATAATGCAGGGTATGGGTCAGGACATGAATTTTCGCTTCGCGCCAGGGCACCATCTCGCCATCAAACCAGATGAAACCATCACGATCGGCAAATGACATCTACTGTCTCCTAAAATAATAAGTGCGGGATGGCCTGATATTCAGCTACTGCCTAGCAATCGCTGCCAAACTGCTGAGACCTGCTCCCGCTCAATAGCAAACTCTGCGGCACTAACAACAACTGGCAACTGCTGTAGCTGTAGTCGATGGCCAACGGAGCGATAATTTTTATAGGCTCTCGTCAGAAATTCTGCATCTTCAGATGATATAACCCCCGCCTCCTCTAAACATTCGAGGATGCGAATATTATCGCTCCAGCGGGTTAAATCAGGAATTTCATGGGACCAAGCCAAGACCGCAAATTGAACCATAAATTCGATGTCAACGATACCTCCGGCATCCTGCTTGAGGTTGAAAATCCCAGCCTCCTCAGCTTTACCGCTACCCAAGTGCGCCCTCATCTTATTGCGCATCTCTATGACATCAGCAGTTAACTGTTCAGGCTGGCGCTGCTGACTGAGTACTCGATGGCGGGTCTCGGCAAAAGCTTTCGACAATCTGTTTATGCCGGCAACGGGTCGCGCTCGAACCAACGCCTGATGCTCCCAAGTCCACGCATCTTGCAGCTCATATTTTTCAAACCCCACAAGGGATGAAACCAACATGCCAGAATTCCCCGAAGGCCTCAGGCGCATATCCACTTCATAGAGATTACCTGAGCTCATCTGCGTCGTTATGATATGAATAATGCGCTGCCCCAAACGCATGAAGAACGTGGCGTTGTCGATACTGCGATCACCATCCGTTGACTTGTTCGGGTTGGCATCGTGGAGGAACACCAGATCAAGATCAGAACTATGGCCCAGCTCAATACCACCGAGCTTGCCGTACCCCACAATTAAAAAACCGGGCTCTTCACCATTATCACTAGCGGGATGCCCATAACGATCGACCATTTGATCCCAGGCTATCTCCAACACATGACTTAATATCGCCTCCGCCAACCAGGTCAGATAATCACTGACCTTCATCAACGGCAGTATTTCCTCCACCTCACAAGCCGCCACATGCAGGCTGTGGGAGCGTTGAAAGTAACGCAACACCTCCATTTGAGCTTCCAGGTCATCACCTGGCACACGCAATAACTGCTGGCGAAGTTCATCTTCCAGCTCATGTCGATTTGGCAAAGAATACAGCGTTCGACTGTCGAGCAACTCATCAAGCAATGCGGGGTATCGACAGAGCTGCTCTGCAATCCAGGGGCTGGCCGCACAGAGCTTAATCATGCTCTGCAGTGCAACGGGATTTTCTTTCAGTAGCACCAGATAGGCACTCCGGCGGGCAACCGCCTCCACCAGCTTTAACACTCGCCCCAAAGCCTCGGCGGCATTATCAACCAATGTGCAGGCGACAATTAACACGGGCATCAAGCTATCAAGACGGCCACGGGTATCCGCCGCCATGGCCAGGACTGATCGACTCTCCTTAAGCGTATTGATAAACCCGGCAGCTTGCTCAATATCTTTATAACCAAGCACCTCAAGCTGCTGAGACATCGCGTCTTCAATCGTGTGATCTTGCCAAACCTGAACGGCTAACTGGTGCTCTTCACCGACATCCTCAGCAGCGTCCTCCCGGCGTTCATCAGCAACAACCTCCTCAAATAACTGGCGCACCAGCGCCCGATGACCATCAAGAACGGTGAGAAACTCAGGCCACGCATCAAAACCCATAAGGTATGCCAACCGAAGCTGCTCCAGCTCACCTTCAGGCAACATCTGAGTTTGCTTATCCTGCCAACCTTGCAGAGCATGCTCCACGTCACGCAAAAAGGTATAGCTCTGGTAGAGCGCGACCGCATCGTCAGCAGGTAGCATCTCTTCAGAGCCCAGCAGTGCAAGTACATCTTTCAGTGCTGTGGTCTGAAAGCGTGTATCGCGACCACCGCGGATAATTTGGAAGGTCTGAGCCACAAACTCAACCTCCCGAATCCCACCGGCACCGCGCTTCACATCCCCGGACATCCCCTTGCGCTGCACCTCACGGTTAATCAACGTCTTCATGTCTCTCAACGATTCGATGGCACTAAAGTCGATATATTTTCGATAGGTGAATGGCCGCAACATCGCCATTAGCTCGGCGCCGGCCTGATGATCACCTGCCACGACTCGGGCTTTGATCATGGCATAACGCTCCCAACCCCGACCCTGTGTCTGGTAGTACTCCTCCATGGCATCAAAATTCAGTACCAGCGCACCACTCTGGCCGTAGGGACGCAACCTCATATCGACCCGGAACACAAACCCATCAGCCGTGCGAGCATCAAGGGCCTTAATCAACTTCTGCCCTAACCGAATGAAGAACTCCTGATTGCTGAGGCTACGGCGTCCACCCCGAGTCTCACCACTCTCCGGGTAGGCAAAAATCAAATCAATATCAGAGGAGACATTAAGCTCCCAAGCACCCATTTTCCCCATACCTAACACAACCATGTGTTGAGGCTCGCCCAGAGAATTTACCGGTGTACCCCAAGCCTCACAGGCCTGAGGGTAGAGAAAATCCAGCGTACATTGCAGACAAGCTTCCGCAAGCCAGGTCATGTCTGTCGTTGTCTCTTCAAGATGGGCGGTATGGGTAAAATCTCGCCAGACTATGCGCACCATTTCTCGATTGCGAAATCGACGAAGCTGCTGCGCCAGACCTTCCTCTGTATCAACGTCCACAAGAATAGCTGTCAGCCGGTCTTGCATCACCTCAGAGGTATAACTTGTGGCCAAGTCGCCAGACTCCACCAACGCCCTAAACATTTCAGCATTGGTACTACAGGTCGAGGCCACAAACTCACTGCAACTCCACACCAGCGCCAGCTCATCGGCAAAGGAGTCACCACTTTCAGCACTTGTGTTCAGCGCATGATCCAACCACTCAACCAGGTCGGGGGACGCACGGTGATTGAAATGCTCCTGATGCAAGAGCCACTGCTCTTTCAGCGCGGGGGGTAATGGTTGTCGATTCACTGGTTGCTGGCTCACTGCTTGTCGATCACTGGCTGTTGATTCACGGGAGCATCCTAGTATTCGAAAGGCTGGCACCGAGGCCCCTAATATTTATTTTCCTGACTATTTATTTCCCTGACTATCTATTTCCCTGTCTCAGGCGCAACCCTCATCACCTCTTCTACCGAGGTTAATCCAGCGCCCACCTTCTGCGCGCCACTGAGCCGAAGCGTTCGCATCCCCTCTTTCATGGCCTGGATACGAAGCGCTGAAATATCAGCGTCGGCACTAATCAACGGTCTGACAGACTCAGTAATAGGCAATATTTCATAAAGCCCCTGCCTACCCAGATAACCCGTATTTCGACATTCCAAACAGCCAACCGGCCGGTATAACTGTTCGGGGGACTTAACCTTCCATGGCCGCACCAAAGAATCCCAGGCACCTTTCTCCGTGGGCACAGGCTCCTTGCAGTGGGGACAAAGTGTGCGTACTAACCGCTGAGCCATCACACCATTGAGGGTCACTTTAATCAGATGCGCAGGGACACCGAGGTCAAGCAACCGGGTAATCGCAGAAGGCGCATCGTTAGTGTGTAGAGAGGACAACACCAAGTGCCCCGTAAGTGCCGCCTGGATCGCCATTTCTGCCGTTTCCAGATCACGAATCTCACCCACCATAATAATATCCGGGTCTTGACGCATTAGAGTGCGAATACCGGCAGCAAAGTCAAAATCAATTTTTGGCTGTACCTGACTCTGATTAAAGCTGGGTTCCACCATCTCAATGGGATCCTCAACGGTACTGACATTGACGTCTTCTGTGGCAAGCCGTTTGAGTGTGGAATAGAGCGTTGTGGTTTTACCCGACCCCGTAGGGCCGGTGATAAGAACAATACCGTGGGGACGCCCGGTCATTTCCTCCCAGTGTTTCAGGTCATCGCCGCTCAACCCCAAATCAGCAAAGCTGCGCAGCAATACATCAGGGTCAAAAATACGCATCACCAATTTTTCACCAAAGGCGGTGGGCAGCGTTGATAACCGCAACTCCACTTCATTGCCTTCCGGGGTGACCGTCTTCACCCGACCATCCTGCGGCCTGCGTTTTTCCGCCACGTTCATGCGCCCAAGAATTTTCAGACGACTGGTCACGGCCGTCATCACCTGATCAGGCAACTCATAAACCTGATGCAATATCCCATCGATACGAAAACGAATTTTGCCTTTCTCTCGACGTGGCTCAAGATGAATATCACTGGCTCTCTGGTCAAAGGCATACTGCAACAGCCAGTCCACAATATTGATGATGTGCTGATCTTGGGCATCCGGGTCTTTCAGAGAGCCTATCTGTAAAAGCTGCTCAAAGTTGGAGACCCCCGCCCGACTTTCACCTGTCTGTCCCTTTGCACCAAAGACAGATTTGGCCAACGAATAAAATTCAACGGTGTACTTGGCCACATCCAGAGGATTCGCTACCACTCGGCGTATTTGCTTACGAGTGGTCTGCTTGAGGTCTGCAATCCAGGAGGTCATGAATGGTTGGGTGGTAACAATGACCAACTCATCACCCTCAGCATCAATACAAAGAATATTGTGACGACGGGCAAACTGGAATGACATCACATCCGTGATGGCCGTTACATTAATACTCAACGGATCAATGTGGGCCACCTCAAGACCACTCTTATCTGCCAACCAAGTGGTCAACCTCTCAAGCGTAAGCTGCTTGCCCGGTTCGAGGAGGTTTTGCGGGTGCTGCCCAGCAATGTAGGCAAATGGGTGCAGCAACGCCTGCTCTCTGTTTCGCTGGGTACCGGCAATACCATTGGCATCCATACGATCCAGCAGACCATCTGCCACAAGGTCATTGAGCACATTGCTCAAATCCAGTTGACGCTCTACTACCACTTCCCCGGACATAATCACCACCCAGTATGATTAATAAACTATTTGTTATACCTGCACTGGATTGTAGCGACAATGACCAGCCAACATCTACACCTTATATTTTTCACAAACCAATCCATTACATCAGTATCCACATCAAACTATTGAAATAACGTCATGCTCAGTTTTCCGACAAATGGCCTTCTCCTGCACAAAATATGTACTAGCCTAATAGTGTGGGCTCTAAATTATGGATTCATATGGAGGATATCGTTATGTCAGTCCGACAGGGTGAAAAAGAGTGCGTTCATTTTAGATCAGAGCGTTTCGAGTGTGTGAATGGAAAATGGTTTGTTGAGATTCGAGAGGAACAAAGGCCTATGGGTCCGTTTGAAACCAAGGAACAAGCTCAGAAGGCTGCCAATGCCTATGCCAAAGATATTCTTGCAGGCCGGTCACCGGTTAGCTCCTTGTCAAATCAATATCTCTTCAAGGCCTTTTCAGCTAGGTAGCCTGCAACTGAATACCAGTATCTCTCCACTGGAATACCTAACCTAGAATAACCTCGCTGAAATGTCTCTACGAATAGGATGTTAGCTGCCCCTGACAATCTCATTACCCCCTCCAGCATTACTTCTACTAATTGCATTTTTACCCACGCACCGTACACTCAAAATATGCAATTTCTCCCTATGCTCCAAAGGCTCATTGCCAGTAATTCCATCAGTAGCGTCAATCCAACACTGGATCAAGGCAATCGCGAGGTGATTGAGCTTCTCGCAGGCTGGCTAAATGACCTGGGGTTCACCACTGAAATCATGCCCCTTGCCGACCCACGAAAAGCCAACCTGATCGCAACCCTCGGAACCGGCCCCGGTGGACTGGTATTGGCAGGGCATACCGACACCGTTCCCTGTGATGAAAAGCTATGGAACAACAACCCGTTTGAGTTAATTGAGAAAGATCAGCTCCTCTACGGGTTAGGCACCTGCGATATGAAAGGGTTTTTCCCCTTGGCGATCGAGGCGGCTAAGCCATTTCTCAACCAACCACTGCAACAACCCCTGATTATTCTCGCCACCGCAGATGAAGAATCTTCGATGATGGGTGCTCAAGCTCTGGCAGATGCAGGAAAGCCCAAGGCACGCTATGCCTTGATAGGCGAACCCACCGGCATGAAGCCCGTCAATATGCATAAGGGAATCATGGTTGAGAAACTCGTTATTGAAGGACGATCCGGTCACTCCAGCGATCCCTCTCTGGGCATTAATGCCATGGAGACCATGCACAAAGTGTTGGGTGAATTACTGACACTCCGCAATGAGCTGAGAGACAACCATCACAATCCGTTATTCAGGGTTGATTACCCCACCATGAATCTGGGCTGTATTCACGGCGGTAACAACCCGAACCGGATTTGCGGCCAGTGTGAACTGGGCTTTGAAATTCGCCCGCTGCCCGGGATGGATATGGATGCATTACAAAAGACTATCCGGGAGCGCATTCTGCCCTTCGAGCAACAGGATCAAGTGTCTATTTCCATTGACCACTACCATATCCCCGCCTATTCCGCAGACCCGGACTCGGCCATGGTCACGCTCTGCGAGTCACTGACGAACCACACCAGTGAATCAGTGTCCTTTGCCACGGAGGCACCGTATCTACACCAACTGGGTATGGATGTGGTAGTACTTGGTCCCGGCAACATTGACCAGGCACACCAACCGGATGAATACTTGGCCCTAAATCGCATCCAACCAACCATTGATTTTTTAACTCAACTTATTGGCCGCTGTTGTTTATAATGTTTTCCTAATAAAAATCAGGTACATACTGTGACTGACTACGTTAAGTTCCTTCGTGAGACATCCCCCTATATCAATACACACAGGGGGGAAACCTTTGTCCTTGCCCTCAGTGGCGAGGCGATTGCCCATGCCAACTTTACCAACATTGTTCACGATATCGCTCTGCTACACAGCCTGGGCATTAAACTGGTTTTGGTTCACGGTGCCCGCCAACAGATCAATGAGCGGCTGGAAAGCTGCGCCATCACCGCACAATTCGACCAAAATACCCGGATCACCGATAGCGCCACGATGGATTGCGTAAAAGATGCCGTGGGCAGCACCCGAATTAATATCGAAGCACAACTTTCAACCGGTGCAGCGAATTCACCCATGCACGGCTCCCGTATTCAGGTGGTCGGCGGTAATCTGATCACCGCAAAACCGCTGGGGGTCAGAGAGGGTATCGACTTTCACCACACTGGCGAAGTCCGGCGCATCGATCAAAAAGGTATTCACCGGCAACTTGAAGATGGCGCTATTGTGCTGCTCTCGCCCATTGGCTATTCACCCACAGGCGAAGCATTCAACCTGAACTATGAAGACATCGCCACTCAGGCCGCGGTTAGCATTGGGGCTGAAAAGCTGATTATGTTCAGCGCCAGCGAAGGTATTGCTGATAATGCCGGGAATCTATTAAAAATGATTTCTCTGAACGAAGTGCCCCGTTGTCTCGATGACCTCATCAGCAATCTTGCACTACAACACGCACTGATGGCTTGTTATCAAGCCTGTGAAAACGGTGTAACCCGAGGCCACATTATCAGCTATGCCGACAATGGCGCGCTGCTGGCAGAGCTCTTTTCTCGAGATGGGAGAGGGACGCTGGTCTTGAAGAATGGCAAGGAAGTCGTTCGGCAGGCAACCATCGATGATGTGGGCGGCCTGCTGGAACTGCTTGAACCCCTGGAAGAAAAAGGTGTGCTGGTCAAACGTTCTCGGGAGCTATTGGAAACCGAGATTTACCGGTTTTCTGTCATGCTGCATGCCGAAGGTATGCTGGTGGGCTGCGCCGCACTTTATCCATTCAATGGCGATAACGCCGCAGAATTAGCCTGTGTGGTCACGCATCCGGATTTCCTTAATCAGGGTTTTGCCAGCCACTTGCTCGATCACATTGAAACGCTGGCAACCCAGCAGGGAATCAAGCAGTTATTCGTACTGACGGTACAGGCGGGTCACTGGTTCAAAGAAAAAGGCTTTGTCGACGCCACCTTGGATGACTTGCCAAAAAAGCGTCAGTCGCTTTACAACCTCCAAAGAAATTCTCAAATTTACTGTAAGAATCTTTAAGCGCCGCTAATCATCTGAACTACACCTTGGTATCCTTACACCCTGATTTGCTCATTAGTAGCCACATTATTAGCCACACTGATTGAAAGGTTTTAACCATGCCAGCATATCGTTCACACACCACCACCAAAGGTAGAAATATGGCGGGGGCACGCGCCCTGTGGCGAGCCACGGGCATGAAGGATGATGATTTCAACAAACTCATTATCGCTATCGCCAACTCGTTCACCCAATTTGTTCCGGGCCGTGTTCACCTGAAAGATATGGGCCAGCTCGTAGCGGCAGAAATTGCCAAGGCGGGTGGTGTGGGCAAAGAGTTCAACGCCATTGCGGTAGATGACGGTATCGCCATGGGTCATGACGGCGTGGATGAATCTATTCACAAATTCTCTGGCCCCGCTTATATCTGCGAGAGTCAGGATCAAGCGGTTGATGACATTATCAATGGCCGAGTCAAAGAAGGTGATGTAGTGGTTATCCGCTACGAAGGTCCAAAGGGTGGCCCCGGTATGCAGGAAATGCTGTACCCCACCAGCTACCTGAAATCCAATGGACTGGGCAAAGCCTGTGCATTGATTACCGATGGTCGCTTCTCGGGGGGTACTTCTGGTTTATCCATTGGCCATATCTCGCCCGAAG
The DNA here is from genome assembly GCA_011049795.1 of Porticoccus sp. The sequence continues at coordinate 24,586 of DRHD01000045.1, read as the reverse complement.
CTGCTGCTGGTGGCGCCATTGGATTGATTGAACAAGGCGATATTATCGAGATCGATATTCCTGAACGATCCATTAATGTGGCCATTTCAAATGAAGCACTAGAGAGCCGCCGAGAAACTCGTGATAAGAAAGGCTGGCAGCCGGAAGAGAAACGGCCTCGCAAGATCACAGCGGCATTGAAGGCTTACGCGTTGCTGACGACGAGTGCGGATAAAGGTGCAGTACGAGATTTGGATCTGTTGAAATAAGCTAATTTCTACTGGTTACCAAACCTCCCTCCATTAAACTAAAAGCCCCGACAGAATCATCTGTCGGGGCTTTTTTATTCAAAAAACAATCGTTACGACAACCTTAATTCTGGACCCTTTAGTACGCACCCAGTGAATAGGTTAATTCATAACTATGGGAATAAACCTCGAAGATAAGACCAAAGGGGTCTTCGACGTAGCACATCTTGTAGGGCTTCTCGCCAGGGTAATATTCGCGGATAGGCATGCGCTGTTTGCCGCCGTGCTCCACAATCTTTTTTACCAAGCCTTCAATGTCCGGATCCTGAACACAAAAGTGAAAGGTACTCGTCTTCCAGTATTCAAAGTCTTTTGGGCTTTCATTATTTTTGAACTCAAACATTTCAACACCGATTTTATCGCCAGTAGACATGTGAGCAATTTTAAAAGAACCCCAGCCTTGGCCAAAAACATCAATACACATCTGCCCTATTGGCGTATCTGATTCCTCGGTAATAACGGTAGGCTTCATTATCTGATACCAACCCATAACGTTGCTGTAAAACTCGACTGCTTTTTCAACATCAGGAACGGAAATTCCAATATGCGAGAATGTTCTTGGGTAAGTGTTCATGACTATTCCTTCTGTTAGAAACTTATGAAATAGAATACTTTTTTTCTGACATGATGAGCCATCCCTAGGTTTTTTTATTCACAGCTTCCTTTCTGCTATTCACGGTACTCCGTGACTAACGTAGCTGGCAACCGGAAATATTAGCGCCACTCTCGATCAGGCGATCCCGACGTGTCGCTTCACCTGACACATACTCAACCCATTTCTCGGCAGTCACTCGACCTTTCTGGTTCTTAGCTGCATCACGAAACACCTCAGCGGCATCCTCATAGCAGTGCAAATTCACCAGCGCGTTACCCAGTGTCATTTGTGTGTAGGCCGGCTTTTTCAAGTTGCCTTTCTTCAAGGCATTACGTGCAGCATGTACGGCTTTGGCATGCTCATTCAGGTCCAAATAGACCATGGCGAGACGAGACCAAATGGCACCTTTATCCGATAACTTCGCAGCCTCCTCCAGGGCAACCAATGCCTTTTTGGTTTCTCTGGCCTGCTGCCAGGCACCGCCGAGTGTTTCCATATTTTTTCCCGAACGCTCAATCACACCTTGCTTCACACCCTCTTCAATAACCTGGGCGGCACGGTAAGGAACACCGGCACCCAAATACAGGTACGCGAGAGACATTAAATGCTGGCTCTTGGTCAGTGCTTTGTCTAAATAGAGAATATCCAAAGAGGCTAAACGATGACCTTCCTCTTCCATCTGACCATACATGCCACCCAACTGATGCCAATAACTGTGGCTTGGGTAATAGGTGATAAGCTTCTTCAGAATAGAAACGACTTTTTGATAGTCTTTGTTTTTAGAACCTTTTGTCTTACCCGAAGAACCTTTCACCTTTCTTTGGGAGCCAGCCTTCTCAAAATAAAGTGCTTTCTGTAATGACCACCAATGCTCTTTTGGTACCCCGCCTTTGGCCTCAACAGACTCAACCGCAGAACTGACAAGCTTCAATGCCTCTGCTTTTCGGTCCAGCTGATAATAAGCCTGAGCCAATAGGACTTTGCCATCGGGGCTGACAATGGTCGATGCCGCCATCCAGGCTTCGAGCTGTTGCGCCGCGCTACGATAGTCTTCAAGCATCAAATAAAGTTGGGCGAGCGTATAAAACGTATCTATTTTTTGACGTTCATCCACATCAGGTTCAGCCACCATCGCCTTGTAGCTGGCCGTGGCCTTTGGGTAGTCATCTAACGAGTAGTACACAAAACCCAGCAGATTGTAGACCTGAGACTTCTCATAGCTACTGCTACAGCTCTTCGTCATAAATCCCTTCAACTGACCAACAAGACCTGACAATTGCTGATTATTGGGTTCGCCTTCACCACCAAGGACATTTTGTACCGCCTCCAGCTTGGCGGCACATTTCTGTCCAACGGACTGTCGCTTACGGGTTTTAGTATTTTGGTATTTTCTCTTATCCGCCTTATCTGACTCGGCATTTGCTTCATCGCCATAAGCAAAGGCCATACCTACAAGACTAGGGGCTACATTCAGCCCCCCACCGAGACCGGAAATGATCTGTAACCCAAAGGGGAAAATCGTCAACACAGAACTCAGCAGCAGCCATCGTAAGCACTTGCTGCTGAGCCGTATTTTATCTATCGATTTTTCTGTCATCGGCCAGGTCAAAAGAATCCCTAGTTTGCCATCTGAAAGCTAAACTTATAAAACACGCTGGGGACTTCTTCCGCCACACCATCAACTACCCGCGGTTTGTACTTCAATTTTTTAGCCGCCCGCAATGCGTATTTACCAAACCCCTTATTCTCCGGGTACTCCTCGATCAGCTTGGGATCACGCACCCCACCTGTCTCAGTAATGGTGACCTCAATCACCGCATAACCACTGATACCTCGCCTGCGAGCCATGGGTGGGTAGTCCGGCCGGGGAACATAGATAGGAATATAGTCCGAGTCACGAGCAAAGCTGCCACCCAAACCTATTTTCAACGCATCCATATTGGGTGCCGCCATACTCACCGCACCCACAGGCGCGGCAACATCCATTTTAAGATCGGGTAAATCCGGGGGTGGTTCTACGGGCGCATCAGGTTTCTCTGGCGTAAGCGCTTTGATTTGATCCGCAATGGTACGGTCCGATTGCCAGATATCGGCAATTTTGTGAATACGGTTGTCCGTTGAGGTACTGTCACTCGACGCAATCAATACAGACATCACCACAAACAACCCAAAGGTCACTGCGGCCCCACATACTATCGACAATCCCAAGCGAGCAAGCCTCATGGAAGCCACTGATTTCATCTCCACTCAGTTATTTCACCAGAGTCGCCACAGAAACATCCACGATACCCGCAGACTTCGCCGCATCAGCAACCAGTACCAACATTTCAATATCCGCCTTTTTATCGGCCTGGATCACCAACCCGCCATTGGGGTTTTCAGCATGTAATCGGAGGATATGCAGCTTGATCGCCCGTGGATTTACTTTTTTCTTGTCGATCCAGATTTCATTATGTTCATTAATGGCAACCAAAACGCTGACGTTTCGCTTATCGGCTGTGATCGCCTCGACGCGTTGTACATCAACACCCGTTTCTTTGATAAAGGTGGCAGTCACAATAAAGAAGATCAGCATAATGAACACCACATCGAGCATGGGCGTCAGGTCAATGGCCTGAGCCTGCTCCTGCGAGCTGACAGATCTTTCACGCAAACGGCGCACACTTAGCTCCCCTGTGATTCATGTCTGCTGGCTCATGACTGGCGATCCATACCTGATCATTCATACTTAGCGATCAAGTATCAGGTGATCGGACAACAGCTGTTTTTCCCGGTTGGCAATTCGGCTGATATAGGTGTTGCCAAACACCCCTGAAAGCGCTGCGACCATACCGGCCATGGTGGGAATGGTGGCTTTGGAAACACCGGCCGCCATGGATTTTGCATCACCGCCCCCGGTCATTGCCAGCACCTCAAAGACGCCGATCATGCCCGTGACCGTGCCAAGTAAGCCCAAGAGTGGCGCTAGTGCTACCAGCGCTTTAATCATCGGAAGGCCCGCGTCAATGTTCAATGTTACCCGTGAAATGATCGCCTCTCTCACCTGATGGGCTCGAACGGACGTTCGATCAGAACGGGCTTCCCAGGCAGACAACGCATCCCGGCATTCCGTTTTCAACACTGTTTTAAAAAACCACAAACGCTCGAACAGCAAAGTCCACATCACCAGAAGCAAACCCGCGATCATGAACAGTACCGGGCCACCCATATCAAAAAATGCTTGGACTCCCTCAAATTCAGCCGCCAACGGGTACATGGTTAGCCCTCGACCTTCTCAGCAATAATACCCGCGCTCTGTTCCTCCAAAATATGCAATACACGCTGTGCCTTGCTATTCAACAGGGTATGGAACAACACCGTGGGAATGGCCACGAACAAACCCAATACCGTGGTGACCAGCGCGGCGGAAATACCACCCGCCATGGCCTTGGGGTCACCCGCACCGAAGATGGTGATGGCCTGAAAGGTAATAATCATACCGATCACTGTGCCCAACAAACCCATCAGAGGTGCAACCATGGCAATAATTTTCAGCAGGTTTAGCCCCCCTTCAATGGCCGGGCGCTCCTTTAATACCTGCTCATGTAATTTCAGCTCTAAAGACTCGGCATCCATCCCGGAGTGATCTTCACCCACTTTCAAAACTCTTCCAAGAGGGTTGCCCGTGTCAGCCGCGTCACTTTTTAGCTGACTATTGACCCTACGAGAAACGCCCGTCAGAACCACAAGACGCCACAGGGCCAGAAGTAGTGCAAACCCACCCACACCACTAATGAAGTAACCTACCAAACCGCCTTGATGCCAACGCTCCACACGGCTCGGGCTATTAATCAACGCTGACAATAGCGAACCACCGCTCGGCCCGGTGGGGTCGATACCGACACGGGTAAAACCACCATCCGCTGTCTGTAACTCAGTAGCAGCTCGTGTATACCGCCGCTTGGGCTGACGTGCCAGTTCAGTGATCACAGTGGCTCCGGGCCTGAACGTCAAATAAGCACCATTGGACAGCAAGTTAAAGGCCCCAATGCGAACAACCTCCTGTTGAACCTGTTCACCACCTACCTTGATCACGGTGGCAGAAAATTTAACCACCTTCCCACCTTCGACCATTTCATGATTAATTTCGTACCAAAGCTCTTCAATTTCTTCCATTGAAGGTAACTGGGTTTGGCTGTTCATTTTGGCAATCAATTCGTCAAGAAATACTGTGCGGCCAGGAAATTGAGCACTCACAATGGACTGATTAAAAGTTGCGCGAGCATCACCAGCGGCGGAAGTCATGTGACCAAACATTTCACCCAGCGTACCAAGACGTTTTTGGAGCTGCTCCTGCAATGCTGCCACCTTCAATTCGTTCTCGGTATAGATTTTTTCCAGCCGCTCTGAACGATTCTCTTCAGCAACTTTAATAGCCTGTATTTTCTTCAATTGCTGAGCCTGCTCTGCTTTGGCACGTTTAAATTCAGACTCTCTCGCCGCATGCTCCTTGGATTCACTGAACGTTGCGTTTTTGATCATCTTCAACAGTTCGCCCAGCGTCGCGGCGCCCCCAGTGGTTTGAACATCGTCAGCATGGACAGTCGCTGAACTGAGCATGCCCGTACTTAAACAAATCAACGTCAAACAGATCGCAAAAGGACTCCTTAGTTTCGTGTTCCTTGGTTTCGTGCTGGGTAGCTTGAGGTTCATCGCGCCACCTCCGGAGCCTGAATAGGCAGTGACAATATATCCACGGCCACCTGCTTCTTGGCCATTCGAATACCCTTGGCCACGGCGCTGCGATAGCCGCTATCTTCCAACACAACCCACTGTTTTGTTCTCTGATCCCAAGCTGCTGTCACTTTCTGATCAGAGGTTTGATACATCAGAGCAATACGACCCACGCGGAGGATATTCACCTCCCGATCCTGAGAGCCTACGGTAATAATATCGGTGTAACTATCAATTCGCGTGCCGTACTCACTTTCAATTTTGTACGCTTCCAAAACCTGCCGAAATTTCTCAGCGGCACTCAAATCGGCGCGACTTAAATTTTCACGCAAGTGGGACACACGTTGGCGGCGCTCATCCAATAAAAAGGGAATATCGAGATTGACGAATTGTTCCAGAGAATTAATCATTTTCAAGGTGAGCGGTGTGATTTGTCGCTCCATGACAGCGGCATTTTCAATGGATGCTTCAAGGTCTTTCATTGTCTGCTGTTGATGAGCGATCTGGGCTTCCAGCTGAGCGTTATACACCTGCAGACCTTCAACCTGTTTATTGACCTGTTTAAAGTCCTGGAATAGGTCACTGGTTTGGTCCGACACACTATCTATACGCTGCTGGGAAGCTTTGGCTGCTGCCGTTTTATTCGCACTGGCATCCAGTGCTTTATCCACACGGGCCGCACTGGCGCTAACGCTCATCAGTGCCGAGAAGGCCACTGCCAACAAGGTCGTAAAATAAGTCCGAATGTTATGTCGATAGTTCTTCATTTGTTTCTCAGCTCACTCGTTCCAGCACCTGAAAGAAATAGGGGGTATCGCCCTGTGCCTCTGGTTCCTGACGGCTTACTTCCTGCCAATCAGCTTCATTGTATTCAGGGAAAAAGGCATCACCCTGAACCGTCGCCTGAACCCGAGTGATATATAACCGATCCGCTAAATCAATCGCCGTACGATAGATTTCTTCACCCCCTATCACCATTACTTCCTGTGCTTCTGCACTTACCCCTTCACCCTCATCCTGCTCAGCCTCCCTCTGTTCTTCAGCAATAGACATAGCCTGCTGTATGGAAGAGGCTATTTTAACACCAGGATGCTTCCATTCACTGTTGCGCGTTATCACAATGTTCAAGCGCCCAGGCAGTGGCCGACCAATGGAGTCGAAGGTTTTACGTCCCATCACAATGGGCTTACCCATGGTCACGGACTTGAAATACTTAAGGTCTTCGGGCAAATGCCAGGGCAACGTATTGTTCAAACCAATAGCACGGTTTTTGGCCATAGCGACGATGAGTGAGAGCTTAACGTCCGTCATTGACTTAAACCGCTACTGGCGCAGATATGGGTGGGTGAGGGTCGTAGCCCTGCAATTCAAAGTCATCAAATTGAAAGCTGAACAGATCCTTCACCGATGGATTGATGGCCATCACAGGCAGTGAATGCGGCTCCCGGCTGAGTTGCTCTTCCACCTGTTCAAGATGATTTGAGTAAAGGTGGGCATCACCAAAGGTATGGACAAAATCACCGGGACGAAGACCGGCAACCTGAGCGATCATCAACGTCAACAGTGCATATGAAGCGATATTGAAGGGCACACCTAAAAGTACATCAGCGCTACGCTGATAGAGCTGACAGGACAAGCGTCCCTCGCTCACATAGAACTGGAACAACGTATGGCAGGGCGGAAGGCCAGATTTCGCCATAACGGGAATGTCTTTGGGGTTCCACGCGGAGACAATTAAACGACGGGAATCCGGGTTATTCTGGATATCTGAGACCAGCTGAGTAAGCTGATCGACGCCCTCAAAATTACGCCACTGGTGACCATAGACTGGCCCCAACTCACCGTATTGAGCAGCAAATGGCTCGTCAACTTTTACTCGCTCGACAAATAGCTTCTTCTGCTCCCGCCACTCGGGGGTATACATGGAGAAATCTTGATCCTGCCCGGTCTCTCTCAGCCAGCTCTGAAAAGGCCAATCATTCCAGATATTCACACCATTCTGCACTAGGTAACGAATATTCGTATCACCCCGAATAAACCACAGCAATTCATGAATAATGGACTTGAGGTGAACCTTTTTGGTTGTGACCAAAGGAAATCCTTCCTCAAGAGGAAAACGCATTTGGTAACCAAAAACGCTCATAGTGCCGGTGCCGGTGCGATCTTCCTTCCGCACACCGGTATCCCGAATATGTCGCATCAGGTCAAGATATTGCTTCATTTAACGTCTCTATTTATAGGGCTATTTATCGTGCTTGCCTGTGCTTTCGGGCCAAAATAGCCCCACAGAATCAACCCGGCACCCACCGCAAACATGGGCAGACATAACAGCTGCCCTCTCGTCATCCAGTCAAACAGATCAAAACCGATATGACTATCAGGCTCCCGAAGGAATTCTACAGAGAACCTAAAACTGGCATAGAGCGCTAAGAACAAGCCACCTACCACACCTTTAGGTCGTGGCTTTCTTGAAAAAATAATCAACACGATGCTCAGTACTACACCTTCCAGAATGGCTTCATAGAGTTGAGAGGCATGCCTCGGTAATTGTTGCGGGTCACCCGGAAACAGCATACCCAACCAGCTATCGGTGGGCCTCCCCCAAAGCTCCTGGCCAATAAAGTTTCCCAGCCGTCCCAAGCCAATACCAATGGGCACCATCGGTGCCACAAAGTCACCCAACGTCAAAAATGGCTGCTTAATTTTCCGGCTATAAAGCCACAGAGCTGCCAACACACCAAGCAACCCACCATGAAAGGACATGCCGCCCTCCCAAATTCGAATCAACCACAGTGGGTCAGACAGCCATTTTTCAAAATTGTAGAAAAGCACATAACCAAAACGACCGCCCAGAATCACACCGAAGGCACAATAGACGATAAGGTCTTCCACTTGAATTCGGCGTACTGGTGACCAAGGCCGCATACTGCGCCGGAGGGCCAACCGCCAGGCAATCAAAAACCCCAGAAGGTACATAAATCCGTACCAATGAACGCTGAATGGCCCCAGCGAGAAGGCGATGGGATCAATATCTGGATAACTTAGCATTGAATAACTTAGGTCAAAATCGGGTTGAATGGATCATAGCCTGTTCCCTTGCTGGGTTACAATGCCACCATGTGCCTGATTGTTTTTGCCTGGAAATATCACCCCGATTATCCACTGATTATGGCGGCCAACCGCGATGAGTATTATCAGCGGCCCACGGCACCGGCAGGTTTTTGGGAAGACCAACCTGACATTCTCGCCGGCAGGGATCTCACGGGCGGTGGGACTTGGCTTGGAATCAATCGTCAAGGTCAATTTGCTGCTGTCACCAATTACCGTGAGGGACACGAGCAACCCGCACCTCGATCCCGGGGCGAACTAACCGCCAACTTTCTCAGCAGCGGCACCGACATCAGACAATATGCACAGCATGTCATCGATGAGGGTGACCAATACAATGGTTTTAACCTGCTACTAGGCGATGGAGACCAACTGTACTACTGCTCCAACCGTCAACCACAGATACAAGGGGTGTCCCCGGGCATCTACTCCCTCAGTAACCATCTACTGGATAGCCCCTGGCCAAAAGCCATCCACGTCAAGGAGGCACTAGAACCCCTGTTCAAAACAAACTCTGTGGATCGTGACCTACTGATCCAGAGCCTTCAGCGACGGGAGCCTTTTGCCGATGAGTACTTACCTGATACGGGTGTGGGACTGGAAATGGAGCGCATGCTTTCACCGCCATTTATCACGTCAAAAGACTACGGCACTCGCTGCACCACGGTGCTCTTAAAAAATAACCAGGGAGAAACAACTCTAGTGGAGCAAACCTATGGGAGTGATGGATCTCAAAGTGAACGAAGAACGTTCAACCTAGCCAGCCCCGACCAGTGAACTTTCCCAATCAGTGAACCTTGGCGCCACGGAACAATCCGGCAACTTCTGGTTTTTTCAACGCATCTTCCATGTGCTTCAAAACAGACTGGGCATCGGGCATCACCATGACCTCTTCCAGTAATTTCTCCGCTTCCGTCAGGCTTACTTGGCGCAAAATGGCCTTCACCCTCAGCAAGCTGGTTGCACTCATTGATAGCACCCGGAAACCCAGTGCCATCAGGAGTACTGCGCCAACGGGATCCCCTGCCATTTCGCCACAAACACTGACGGGAGTATTCTCTCCTTTGGCACCTTCAACAATAGACCGCAGCGCTCTCAACACACTTGGGTGGCAGGTATGATAAAGATGCGCGACTCGCGGATTATTGCGATCAACCGCCAGCAGGTACTGGGTTAAGTCATTGGTGCCCACAGACAGGAAGTCTACCCGGCGGGCAATTTCGCGGACCTGGTATACCGCTGCGGGTACTTCGATCATCGCCCCCACATTAGGCATTTCAATCTGGTAGCCTTCTTCCTCGGTCAGTTCGTCGTATACCCGATAAATCAACTCCAGCGCACTTTCCAGCTCAGCCAAATTAGAAATCATAGGCAAGAGAATACTGAGATTGTTCAGCCCCTCACTAGCACGCATCATCGCTCGCAGCTGTACTAGAAAAATTTCGGGGTGATCCAGACAAATACGGATACCACGCCAACCAAGAAACGGGTTCTCTTCTTCGATAGGGAAATAGGGTAAATCCTTATCGCCGCCAATATCCAGCGTTCGCATGGTTACAATTCTGGGCGCAAACATTTCCAGCTGCTCACGGTAAGACTTGCGCTGCTCTTCTTCAGAGGGAAATCTGTCCAGCATCAGAAAGGGAATTTCGGTACGATATAAACCAACGCCCTCGGCCCCACGATCAAGAGACAGCAGGGCATCCAATCGCAACCCGGTATTAACCCAAAGCCCTAGCTTGTGACCATCTGCCGTCACACAGGGCTCATCGGTTAATTTTTCGAGGTCAGCCGCCAGCAGTTTTTCTTCATAAATTTGCTGAACATAGGTCTCTCGCACCTCATCACTTGGAGAAACAACCATCTGACCATTGTGGCCGTCAACAATGACCTCCTCGCCTTCCAAATTCCCCCACGGCAAGTCGACCACCCCCATCACTGTGGGTATACCAATAGCACGTCCGAGAATAGCCATGTGGGAGTTACGAGAGCCTTTGACTGAGACGATTGCTATTACTTTCTCCAGAGGGACATCAGCAAAAGAGGCCGCAGATAACTCCTCACCAACCATCACCATATTATCCGGGTAGGTGGTGCGCTTGGTTTCCGATTGTTGCAGGTAAGCTAACACCCGGCGCCCCAAGTCCTCCACATCAGTAGCCCGCTCTCGCAGATACGCATCCTTCATACTCTTAAACATTCGGATATGACGCAGCACGACCTGGGACCAAGCGCTTTGTGCGCATAGCCCTTCCTTAATCAAGCTAGTAACCTCACCACCAAGAGCGTGGTCATCGAGCATCCTTACGTAGACATCAAATAACGCCCGTTCTTCATCACTGAGTTTGCCCACCATACTCTCATCAAGTGCACGGATGTCCCGCTTGGTTTGCTCCATCGCTTGACGAAATTGACACAACTCAGCCTCGATATCCTTTACATGTCGGAGAGGAACAACATTGAGGTCTGCTGATGGCGCAATCACCACCACAGTACCAATGGCCACACCAGGGGCGCTGGCCACACCAGGATAGATGCGCTCACGGACATCTTCCCTTGGGTTTATAAGTCGGCCCAGTTCACCGGTTGCATCAGCATGGGCAATAACCCCGGCCAGTTGCGCCGAGACGGTCACCAGAAATGACTCTTCGCTTTCATCAAAGCGCCGCTGCTCTTGCTCCTGAACCACCAACACACCCAGCACCTTGCGCTGGTGAATAATGGGCGCACCCAGAAAAGAGCGAAAGCTCTGCTCGCCCGTTTCAGGAAAATAAGCAAACTTGGGGTGGGCGTCTGCCACCTCAAGATTAATGGGCTCAGCCCGGGAAGCGACCAAACCCACCAAGCCCTCTCGGCTAGACAGCCGGACTTTACCCACAGAATCCGGGTTCAGCCCATCGGTAGCCATGAGCACATAACTATCATCTTCGGGGCTGTAGAGGTATACCGAGCACGTACCGGTTTTTGTCACCTGTTTTACCAGATGGACAATCAACTTTAGGACTTCAGCGAAGTCCTTGGCCGCATTAACTTCCTGTACGATGGTTCTCAGTGATTCCAGCATCTAGCCTTGGCGCTCCATTTCACATTGCAATGGCGATAACTCTTTTAATGCCCTGCGATATACATCTCTTTTAAATTCAATGACCTGATTGACGGGGTACCAATAATTCACCCACTGCCAGCCATCAAACTCAGGTTTTTCACAATGATCCATGCGAACCTTGCTCTCATCCCCCACCAATTTCAGCAAAAACCATTTCTGCTTCTGACCAATACACAATGGCTTGGAATGTCTTCGCTGCATAGCCTTTGGCAGGCGGTATCTCAACCAACTGCGAGTACAGGCTAACAACTCAACGTCGTGGGGTTCAAGCCCCACTTCTTCGTAGAGCTCCCGATAAAGTGCCTGTTCTGGCTTTTCACCGGGATTAATACCACCTTGAGGAAACTGCCAGGCATCCTGGCCAATTCGCTTGGCCCATAACAACTGGCCCACACCATTAGAGATCACAATACCCACGTTCGGGCGAAAGCCCTCTTGATCAACCACTGCCTATACCCTTAAAAACCTGTACCCTAAAACATAGTCCGTAAATTCGAATTCTGTACACCAGAGCCTTCGAAATCAGCAACCCAACATTCACTCCGACACTAGAACTTACATTAAATACATAGTTGAGGACAGCCCTATCTCTCGTTAAGCTATGGCGCCTTTTTTAAAAATAACCTGCGAGAAACCCATGCCACTTGCCATCTTTGATCTTGATAACACCCTCATTGCAGGTGACAGCGATCATGGCTGGGGGGAGTTTCTCGTCGCCCACAATATTGTCGACGCTGCTTATTACAAACAAATGAACGATCAGTTTTACGGTGATTACCAAAACGGCAAGCTGGACATGTCTGCTTACCTTGCGTTTTCGTTGGCGCCCTTAGCCAAACTTAACTCATCGGAATTAACAACACTCCACGCTCAGTTTATGGCCGACGTCATTGAACCTATGTGGCTGCCTCACGCTGAGGCACTACTGCAATACCACCGAGACAATGGCGACACGCTGATGGTGATCACCTCCACCAACAGGTTTGTGGTGGAACCCATTTGCGAGAAACTTGGCGTAGATCACCTTATTGCCACTGAGCTGGAACAACACAACAACCGCTACACTGGGCGAGTATGCGGGATACCCAGCTACAAAGAAGGGAAAGTCACTCGCCTGAACAGCTGGCTGACACAAACTGGCCACAGTATGGAAGGCAGCAGTTTTTATAGCGATTCTATCAATGATCTGCCACTGCTTGAGATTGTTGAGCGTCCGGTAGCTGTTGACCCCTGTGACCAGTTAAAAGCAGTAGCGACCAAGCGTAACTGGGAAATCATCAGTCTACGTGGTGAGTAAAGCTGATACCCTGTGGCTACTGCTTTCTGACTCCACCAGACTGACATCACCAAAGATTGAGAGTATCCAGCCGCATGACGGACCCTTCATTTCAACTCCTAATGCAACAACTTTGTCAGGTAACCGGCCCCCAGTTATTGGTGGCCGATGAGAATCTTAGGGGTGCCCCACTTCATTTATTGCTCACTGACACCATGACCCTTATTACAAACCGCTATGACATCTACAACCAGGCTCAGTCATCCGGCCTAAGTTGCCATTTTAACGATTTTGATTTTTCTTCTTTTGGCGACAACAGTTTTAGCCAAGTGCTATACCGGGTTTCCAAAGAAAAACCGGTGACTCATCACGTCATCAACAACTCCCGGCGATTACTAACCAACAACGGCACCCTGGTACTTTCTGGCGCGAAGACTGACGGAATTAAAACCTATACCGATAAGGCCGCCCGCTATTTTGGCACCCGAGCCACGCCGGAAAAGCATGGCAGTGTTTACCGTGGGGTGATCCACCATCAGTCTTCCACAGAACAACCTCTGGACGACCAAGATTACCAGCAGCTCAAACCTTGTATCTCATTAACTTCTCCCTCAAACGACCAACTGCTTTACAGCAAACCCGGGTTATTTGGCTGGAATAAAGTGGATCAAGGCAGCGCATTTTTGGCTGAACATTTGTCAGATTTTTTTGGGCGCTTCCGGAATACCCCTCGCCATATTCTGGATCTGGGCTGTGGTTACGGTTATCTCTCTGTCGCTGCCAGACAATGTGTTGAAGCAACCATCACTGCCACGGACAACAATGCCGCAGCGATTGCCGCATGCTCAAAAAACTTTTCATTGGCCGGCATTGATGGAGAGGTTATTGCTGGTGACTGCGCTGAAAATATTAGCAAAAAATTTGACGCAGTGATCTGCAACCCGCCTTTTCACCAGGGTTTCACCACCGACAACCAACTTACCCAACGGTTCGTCACGAGCTGTCACCAGCACCTGAAGACTGGCGGTATGGCATTATTTGTGGTCAACCGGTTTGTCCCTCTGGAAAGCTGTGCTGAGCCTCTATTTCAAGTCAGCAAGCTCGGCGAGAAAAAGGGTTTTAAACTGGTACTTTTAGAAAAACACTAGAAATATAACGGATGAAGAAACCTGCTATAAAAAACCAACTATAGAGAAACACCGGAAGTTTTCGATACGCTTTCAGTAAATTCCGAGATCAGTTGTGCCAACTTTTCTCTTGCATCAGGCGATACATCAATAATCCGACAACCCGCCCAGAACCTGTCCCCCTGTGCCATGGCACGTGTCCACAGGCAGTCAACACCAAGCTCTATACTCTCTTCAAGATTCCCATTCAGGTCACCTGCCCTTAGCTTTATCTGGTAAAGATGCTCGGGCTTCAATTGCTCCGACCCCATCAACATAAAACCTTCAAGGTGTACATCGACCATCACCCCCAGGGTAACGCCCGTGATCTGATTGACGACCTCCACTTGGGCACCCAGCTTATGCCGAGGTAAACTGCGCCGATTAAGCTCACTGGGCATGTCGCTCTCCTTGAGGCTGCGCCTGAACTTGCTCATTAAGCTCGCTAAAGATGGAGTCCATCGTTCTCTCCACCAGCGGCTTGGTACTACCTGAAATCATTCGCACCTCACCAGCAACCATAGCCTGTGCAAGCTCCTCACCCGTCTGCATACCTGAACGTTTACCGCTTTGATCCACAAACAGAAAGTGCAAGGTACTGGGATTAAACCAAGCCACCTTTTCACGCTTGCCATCACGGTGTTCAAACCAAGCACCGAACTCCATCAACCTCAGCTTCTCTATGATGGCCTGTTCTTTTTCACTCATACGCGACAAATCTACTTTTTCCCCGGCCTTCATCTCTGCCATATGAACCAGTTTGCTCCGAATTTCTTTTGATGCCGTTTCAGGCTTGAGATTTTTCTCACGTAATTGATAGATATGATCAATGGAGCGTTTTAACTTCAATGCCTTGCCAGTTTCGTACCCAATCGTGTCAAAGCCCTGCTGAATGACTGACTCCATCCACGGATAGTGCTGCCGCCAGCGCGACCACTCCTCCTCAGAACCACTCAACTCCAGCCCCCACAACATATCGTCAACAAGCGCGAGCGCATGTGTCCAGGCATCTGATTTATCACCGTGGCGCAGCAGAATAAAAGACAGATAATCTGACCAAGGTTGCAATAAGAACAACAGAATGGCGGAGGGAATATCTTTTTCGGCAATACGCTGATGGATCTCCCGGTTTACCCGCTGCTTGGCTTCACATAACTTGTCCTCACCGCGCGCTTTTTCCATGGCACGCTTCTCAAGCAACTGAACACGCAACTCAATCTTCTGTACAACACTATTAAATGTCATCAACAACCCAGCAAAAATCTTGGCATCCACCTCATCCTCGTCCAAAACCGTTCGTACCGTTTGGCGGATTTGTTCCAACATATCGAACTGAGATGAGCCATCGCTACCAACCCAACGAGCACCAGCATCTGCCAGGGCATTTAACAGCAGACGTGATGGATGTCCTTGTTGCCGAAAAAAATCGGCCTCAGAAAATGCCAATTTGAGAAAGGGTGTGTGTAGATAACTCAGCAGTGCCTTTACGCAATCAGGAAGGTGTTCGTCATTGAGCACATACTCAAACAGCATTCCCACCAAATCGATAGCACGCGTATCATCTCCACTCAGGGGTGGCGCTTCCTTGGAGTCGGTAATTTCTTTCAGTTGACTAACCAGACGGTGTCGCGCCTTGGCAATATCTAACGGCTTAATTTCCTGCGCTGCAGAGAGAATCTCTGCAGCCATCACCTGATCGAGTTGTTGCAGCTGTACCGCTGCCTCTACCAATTGATGCCCTGCGTATTGCAGCGGCTGACCTGGCTTAGCTACTTCATTGGAGGGAGCTTTCGCCAGCAACCGCTGATGTAAGAACTGGATGCTATTGACCAGTTGATGCTGGTACTCTTGTGGTGGCAAGTCTTGTGGTGGAAGCGATAAGGGCTGATCAACCACGGGGGTTGTCGGCATTGGAATACCGTCATACTGAACACCTTGGCTCTTACGCGGCGCAGCGCCGGTAAATCTGGCTGAATCAGCTGATTTGGATTTCTCCACCTGATAATTCAGGTTGGGGAGCACACCCATCTCGGTAAGAATATTATTTGCCTTACCGTAAACCACGCCTAACTGTGACACTAGCTGACGATCAAACAATTTACAGATCACCAATTTGGCCGGTAACGAAATGTCTGCCACAGCAAGAGCGCGCTTGATGGCACTACAGAAACGGCCTGGAGCCAAAGGCAGCTGATTTTCCGGGATAGTCTTGCCGCCATAGAGCAATGACATACGTTGGCCGAGCGCCCAAAGTGATTCCAGATAGTCCGTCTCGGCACGCTTGCGGATCGCTGCCAAGGCGATATTCTCCTCTAAAACATCGTGATCTAATAACGCCAACCCTCCATCGGTATCCCCCTCAATATCTTCAGGGGAACTTAAATCCTGTGCAGCGAATCGGTCAAAATAATGCGACAACTCTTTTAAGAAAATACGTGAGATTTCGTTGTGCTTGGCACTAATTCTAGAGCGGGCATGAAGGAATTCGAAACTTTTCTGGTCTTCAGAGGGCTTTTGTGAGTAATCAATAAGCCGGTCATGGACGTCATGTAGAAAGCCATTAAATAACGAGCGGGCCATATCCAGCACTATCTCGCGGACAGCAGTGGTTCCCTTATCGGTAAGCTCTTGCCAATTTTTGGTCAATCCGCTGTTGCTCATCTACCCGCAGAATACGCCTCCTATCACTGAACCAATCATACTGTTATGAAACCGGTTGAAAAACAAGCCCATGATTTTACTGCCCACAACACCCGCTTATTTGGCAGAGATAATTTGACTTAATAGCCTCTGTAAATCGCGCTTTACCGCACCATTACTGCCTGCCAGAGGAAGCCCCTGCCGTGCCAGCTGTTCTGCCAGTTGCAACTGGGCCATCGCAAAATAGTTAGAGGCCATTACAAGGTAAATTTCTGGTTCCGTATGATTAATTCGTAGCGCACGCTCCACCACTGCATTAGATCGGTCGTATTCCCCGGCCCGATTATACTCCCAAGCATCCGCCACCAACTGAGCCACCGCGCTGTTAGATGCCCTTTCTGGGGCTGGACTGCTGGGTACTATTACATCACCAGGCACATCACCTCGTACATCGCCCTGCTCATCATCAGGTGGGGGTGTGGCCGGTGCCGGGGGAGTTGACGGAGGCCCGCTGACTGGTGCCATCATCGGCGCACAGCCCGTCACAAACAACAGTACCAACAAAATGCTCAAGGGGTACTTCATTCTCACCATCCCAACTTATCCTTTAGCCAGTCAACAACATTATCCAGAGGCTCTGGTATACACCGGCCATTCTCAACGGGTTCGCTACCATCGATAAACGGCAAATATCGGGAGCCTGCACACCCCTTTCTGCCCAACAAGCCCGTGTCTGTCTCTACCCAGTGGTAGCTGACACCCTCCGGCTGATTGAAGACTAACGAGCGATTATCAAGCTCCGACATAACATCCGTCCACAACTGCAAGGCGCCCGTGCCTCCGGTCAGCGGGGTTTTGCCGTTATCATCCCTGCCCATCCAGACAACACTGAGATAATTGCCACTAAAGCCAGCAAACCAGCTATCGCGCTGATCATTCGTCGTCCCTGTTTTACCGGCTAGCACCAAATCTTGCGGCAGACGTTTGTAGACACTTTTACCGGTACCCTCACGCAACACCACCTGTAATGCATAGTGAATCAAATGCATCACAGCTGGGTCAAAACGCTGCTCTGCTGCAAAGGGATATCGCTTTAAAGGTGCATTCTCAGCGGTAAATACAGCATTGATCGCACGCAATGGAGAGTAAAAACCATTGGCCGCAATGGTGTGATACAACTGAGCCACATCCAGTGGTGACATCTCCACAGCACCCAACATCAGAGAGGGTAGTTCCCGCATGCGGCCCTCATAACCCAACCGCCTAACTGTGTTGATAATAGCGGGCAACCCCACATCCATCCCCAACCTAGCCGTAGCCTGATTATAGGAGTACCCCAGACCCTCATAGAGTGGTATCTGACCATGGCTCTTACGCTCAAAATTGCGCGGCTGCCATACCTCACCATTCTCGGATTTCACCGAGATCGGGGTGTCGTTAATTTGACTTGAAAGCGTATACAACGAGGGCTGTTCGAGCGCCGTCATATAAACCGCTGGTTTAATTATCGACCCCATGGGTCGCCGTGCATCCAGTGCACGATTGAATCCCGCATACCCAGGCTGACGACCACCAGCGATGGCCAGAACCTCTCCTGCTCCCACCCTGACGACCACCGCTGCACCCTGCAAGTCTCCAGCGGTAATACGGTAACCCGACTCCAGGTTTTCAATTCGGCTGACCATTCGACGCTCTAGCTTGCGCTGTACCTGTGGGTCAAAGTTAGTAAAAACCCGCAAACCTTCTGTCTCTAGGTCTGAGGCCTGATAATCCCCGCGAAGCTGACGCTTAACTAAATCCAGATAGGCCGGATATTGCCAACGCCCACCTCCAGAACGAGAGGACACCACACCCAACGATTTTTTCTGGGCTGCCGCTGCCTGTTCAGTGCTGATGACACCTTGGCGAGCCATCACATCAAGCACCAAGTCGCGTCGCTGCTGTGCTCGATCAGCATGACGCCAGGGGTTGTAATACGAGGCACCCTTAACCAACCCCGCCAATAACGCTATTTGGTGCAACTCCAACTCTTCTACCGGTTGCTGAAAATAATGACGACTGGCCAGCCCAAAACCATGAATAGATCGCTCACCAGCCTGACCTAGGTAGACCTCATTAAAATAAGTTTCGAGAATTTCATCTTTACTGAAGTGAATTTCCAGCAACACAGACATGATGGCTTCGAGTGCTTTTCGTGTCAGCGTGCGCTGTTGATCCAAATAAAAGTTTTTAACCAGTTGCTGTGTGAGCGTACTGCCACCCTGAGCTATCCTTCCCTGTTTTACATTGGCCACAAATGCACGGAATATCCCTCTAAAAGACACACCGTGATGGCTGTAAAAACCCTGATCTTCCACCGCCACCAATGCCTCCACAAGTGCCGGAGGAAATTGTCCCAGTTGCACCAATTCCCTGTCTTCCTTCTGCGCGGGATAAATACCACCAATGATCATTGGCTCCAGCCTTGCCAATGGCATCTCAACCCGTTTTGCATCCACCAGACCAGATACACTATTCCCAGCAAACGTTAACGTCATTAATCTCGCAGGCTCACTGCCGTCCCAGAACTCAAATCCACGAGAAAAAATTTCCACACGACGACTGGATACACTGTACTGCCCCGGTGTTTTAGCCGCAGCCACCCGCTTATAGCCCAGACTATCCAACTCCCACTTCAACTGTTCCCGACTTAGCGACAACCCTTGGTAAAGTTCAAGTGTCCGACTGTAAACATGAGAAGGTAACGACCACTTCTTGCCAGTAAATTTTTGATAAACCACGGCATCAAGCGCAAGAAGGAATAGCAATCCAACCACGACCGATAACCAGAACAGTCTTGTTAGCCAGCGCCATCGAGAATTGCCTTTGCGCTTACCCGGCCTTTTCTTTCTACCCCTTGCTTTTACCAAGAAGTTACTCCTGTTTGGTTATTCATCCCCACCACACTCCAGTAGCAAGTCACATCAAATCTTTACTCAGGCTCCCACACGGGGATAATAGCCGCCTTATTAATAACCATAAATATGATTACTCATGGCCAAATATCACGTCTACGGAATCGGCGCAGCGCTGGTGGATACAGAAATTGAAGTCACCGATGGCGACCTGAAACAACTGCAGGTTGAAAAAGGCCTGATGACCCTGGTTGATGAAGTGCGCCACCGCCACTTAGTCGATCACCTACACCACCATCTTATTGCCTCTCGACGTGCCAGCGGCGGCTCAGCAGCAAATACCATCATCGCTGTCAGTAGCTTTGGAGGCAAGGCTTTCTATTCCTGCAAAGTAGCCGATGATGACAATGGTCGTTTTTATCTGAATGACTTAGCTGAAGCCGGTGTAGGTTTTCATCAGAACGGCGAACAAGTGGAAGGTATTACCGGCAAGTGTCTGGTATTGATCACCCCGGATGCAGAGCGCTCCATGAACACCTTTCTTGGCGTCAGCGAGACTGTCTCCATAGATAACCTAAACACGGATGCCATCACTCAGTCTGAATATCTGTATATAGAGGGCTACCTAGTCACTTCCGACACCGGTCGTGCAGCCGCCATTCGGGCCAGAGAAGTTGCCGAACAGCATGGGGTAAAAACGGTACTGAGCTTGTCTGACCCAGGGATGGTGACCTTTTTTAAAGCCGGCCTTGAAGAAATGATGGGGGACAGCGTAGATATACTCTTCTGTAATGAAGCCGAAGCATTGGGCTGGACGAACAGTGATACGCTAGAAAATGCCGTAGAACAACTCAAGAACTCAGCTAATGCCTTTGCTATCACACTAGGCAGTGATGGAGCATTGGTTTTTGATGGAGATAACCTTCACCGCATACCACCACACCCTGTTACAGCGGTAGACACCAATGGTGCTGGCGACATGTTTGCCGGGGCTTTTCTCTATGCCATTACCCACAACTACAGCTATGAAGCTGCGGGGAATTTTGCCAGCTTGGCCGCGGCCAATGTGGTGAGTCAGTTTGGTCCTAGGCTCAGCGCTGAGCAGTACCCGGAAATTTTGCAATCACTGGCATCGGCTCTATGACCCAATGCACACAGACAAGACAAGAACCTCGCCCATAACCAACTATCGTGAACGGACTGCTCTTACTATGTGGATGATTTTAGATTGGCCAATGGCATCGGTTTAGCTATCAAGAACCCCTGCGCATAGTCCACGCCAATTTCTTGCAACATAGAAAGTTGTGTCTTGTTTTCTACACACTCAGCGATTGTCTTAATACCCATAATATGACCCAAGTGATTGATGGTGCTCACCATGGAATAGTCCACTTCACTTAATTCCATCTTCTGAATAAAGCTACCATCAATTTTCAAGTAGTCTACGGGCAACTCCTTGAGATAACCCAGTGAAGACAACCCGCTACCAAAGTCATCCAGTGCAAAAGAACAGCCTTTATCCTTGAGTGCACGAATCAAATCCATGGCCCGATCAAAATGCCTGATAGCCGCCGTTTCTGTCACCTCGAACTGAAGCCGTGCAGGGTCGACACCGGTACTGTCAAACTTGCTAATAATGTAATCCTTCAAATCTTCATCACAAACAGTATTCCCCGATAAATTCACCGCAAAACATTGGTCACTATCTGGAGTCTCCTGCAAATAGGTAAAGATTTTATCGAGTACCCAACGGTCAATATCCTCCACCAAACCATAATGCTCTGCAGCGGGAATAAACTTGCCGGGAGGAACGATGTCGCCTTCACGATCAACCATTCTAACGAGTATTTCGTAGTGCCCAACCTGCTTGGCGCTCTCACCATCGCTGCCGCTTCCTACCAACACGATCGGCTGACAATAAAGCACAAAACGGTCTTCCTCCAGCGCCTCAGAAATAATGGGTATCCACTGGGCAAGACTCTGGCGCTCAGCCACCTCAACACTGCGATACTGAAAATGGATACGGTTGCGACCCGACTCTTTAGCCGAGGCACAAGAGGTTCCCGCTGCGACCAACACATCAATTTCTGACGTAGTCTCTCGATCAATCACTTTGGCGCCAATACTGGCACCCACCTTCAAGCGCCTTTCGCCCCAAGGGAAGCTGAACTCCTTGATCTGCCAAAGCAGTTGTTCAGCCAGGTCGCGACTCTCATCCACACTGCGATCATTAAGTAACAGTGCAAATTCATCGTTACCAATTCTTGCCACCACATCTTTTGGGCCTGCCTGCTTTTCAAGCATACGAGCAAATTGGCACAACAACTCATCACCCGCATTATGTCCGCAGGTATCGTTGATCACTGAAAAATTATAAAGATCGATATATAACAACGTATGAGTGCTATCACTAAGGTGGGCCGCATCAATTGACTTGAGAATTTCATTTTCAAGGTGGCGTCGATTACCGAGTTCGGTCAATGGGTCATGGGTAGCCTGCCAGGTCAGCCTAGTGGAAACCCTCCGAGCCTCACTCACCGAACGAAACACCAGTACTGCGCCCGTAATTTCATTAACCCTGTTACGCAATGGTGTTGCTGTTGCCATTACTTGAAGGAGCGACTGCCCCCCGACCTTCAACATCGTATTGTCAGCAACAGTGACCGCCTTTCCCCTGGCCAAGGCTGCCAAGCAAGGGGATTCCACCTCCTCACCATCCTCATTGACCAACACCATCAGGTCATCAATATACTGGTTAGGCTTGGAGTCATTTACCTCCAACAACGCCATACTGATCGGGTTAAGGTGTTCAACAAAGCCGTGTTTGTCGACCATCAAAATTCCATCTACCACCTGACTGAAGACAGTACTCAATAATTTTCGCTGGTGGAACAACGCTTCAAGATTCACCGAATGGAGAGAGATATCCCGAAGTGCCACCACATAGTTCTCAGGATTAGCTGCTGACTGGTAACATTCTGCCCGCAGACTAAGATCTTCTCCCACCGCAGTGGCACCCTCTATAGAACCACCTCCACCTGCAGCATGCTCAAGGGCTGTCTTTATAGAATCATCACCACCTGCAGCATGCTCAAGGGCTGTCTTGAGATCGGTATCCGCGTTAACACCAGGCAACAATACCCTTAGTGGTTTCTGTTTGAGCTGTTCCAGCCTGTAGCCAAAGAGTGTCTGTAATGACTCATTGGCATCGAGAATAAGATGATGATTATCAAGCAGCAATAAAGGTATATTTGAGGATACAAGATACGCAGGAAACGCACCCTCTTGGTCAACTAAAGCTTCCGGCGGTCTCTCCCTTCTGGCCTTAGCTGCAATAGGATCAAATGGCGCCTCACTAATTTGTACTAAGCAGCAACTGCCTAAATCTGGCAGCTCAACAGGCGTGAAACTCACTCTATGCAAAGGCATCTCACGACGGCCACCAGCCATCACGGACTCAATAAAATCCAAGCGATCCGGATCGATTTGCTGGGTCCAACAAGTAAATCTATTTTGAAATAACGCCAGATCAATCGCGCCGGCACAATCGGTTCCCACCAAGCTGGTAAAAAGAGTATCGAATGACCGCCCAGAAATATCGTCGGATGCCAACCCAGTCCACTCGACCAACCATTGGTTCCAGCACCGAACTCTGAGCCGCTCATCCAGTAACATCACCCCCAAATCCTGGCTATCCAGAATAGCCAGCGCCAATCTATCATCGACAGCAGCAGATGTTTGCAAATTGGGGTGCATGTCAGTATTCATAAGCCACCTGCCCAGTTCCATTAACGCACTGGCGTCTTAGTGCCAATAAACCCAACTGGGCTTAAAGTCTATCGGTTCAGTATAAACTGCCTTCCTTCTTATCTACTGAACTTCAACCTAGTTTGTGAGAAATTTAACGAAAAAGCTTCAATCTTGGCCGTACAGTCTCTAACCCCGCTCCAAAAGCTCACGCATATTTATCAGTGCGGCATTAGCACGACTAATGTAGGAGGCCATCACTAAAGAGTGATTCGCCAGAAAACCAAACCCACTGCCATTAAGCACTGGGCCGTAGATTTCCTCCTGTGTTGCCTCCAACTCGCGAATAATTTGCTGCAAGCTAGCCCGAGCATTTTTCTTCTCCAGCACCTGATCAAAATCCACTTCAACTGCTTTAAGAAGCTGAACCATTGCCCAGGTACTACCCCGGGCCTCATAAAAGACATCATCAATTTCCAGCCAGGGAGTCTTTACCTCAACTTCATCTGGCGTACCCGTAGACTGCCTTCCTGCACTATCACCGGCCAAATCTGTATTAATCCGACGCTGACCGACACTGGCACTCAACCGTTGCGACAGGCTACCCAGCCTAGTTTCTAATGTGCCCAGCCAGTAACGCAAGTTATCTGCACGGGCATAAAACTGAGCGTTGTATTCATCTTCATCCACCAGCCGTATGAGATAGCTCTTGAGATATTCAGCACCCTCCCTGTATTCTGATTCAGAGGCAGGGAGCATCCAACTATTATGATCAAAATTGAACCGTGATTCCGCCAGCGCTAAGTCCGTATCCTCTACAGATTGAGACTGGGAGCGACTAAACGCTTCCCGCATTGCCTTACTAAAGTCTCTTACCTGAATAATGACCCCATACTCCCAGTTGGGCAGGTTATCGAGCCAGATTCCGGGGGGTGCAATATCATTACTGAGGTAACCACCACGCTTGGTTAACAGTGTATCTATCACGCCAATTAATGCGGCCGTAGATGTAGCCCCCCCGACCACATGGTCAACCTGTGCCAGGGCATTGACT
>DRHD01000044.1 GCA_011049795.1 Porticoccus sp. | reverse complement strand
TCGATGTCCTGCTGGGCGAACTTGGGTGCTGTGTGTTGTTCAAGAGCCTGCCCCAATGGGTCAGAGTCAGTAGGCTGCACAGTTACTTGGTCCGTGGGCTCAACAACTGGCTGTACCACGTTGGCTGCAAACTCCGTAAGGCTCTCTGTCATCAATTCCTTCAAGCCTACGATGTCCTTGGCCTGTATTTCAGGGCTTGCACCGGCCACCTTGGTAGCTTCGGCCTTATCTTCGGGTGACAAAGCGTCAAACTGTTCCTGGGTGATTTCCTCACCTTTTGCGTTCTTGGGCATAAAATCCTCCTGTTATTTTTCGAACAACCCTTTAGCCGGGGGAAAGTCCGGCCTAACTGTGAAAACTTCAATATCAACGCTACTCAAATTTGTGGTCCCAAGCGGCACTGTGAACTCAAATGCGAGGTAATGAATGTAGCCAGCGGGACGGGGGCTGGAAACCGGTATCAAAAGTACTTCCATTGTAACCCCAACATCTTCAATAAGGTAAAGGAAGTAGGTTTCCCCAGGGGTTACCCCAATAATCTCAACAGTGGGTAAGCGCCAGGTCACGCTCTTCTCAATTATGTTACCTTGTTTATCTCGAAGCCATGCTCGAACCCGGTTGCCGTGCCATTCCGCTTTGTCTTCTCGTAACGCTTGAGCTACAGGCCCGATACCCGTCAGAGCAAATACTGAATTCAACCTGCTCGCTATTCTAGCTTCCCCTGTAGTAGTGAAAGTGCAAGGAGTCACGGTTAGTTCCATAGGTCCGGTTTGAGTAACGCCGCAATCGCTGAACAGTGGTGTGTCCCCAGCATGAATAATACGCTGCGTGATAGCAGCGGAGATGCCATCAAACCCACCACCAACCAATATAAGTAACAAACTAATTATCAATGCTTTCATATTAATTACCCACAGCTATCCAATAAACGCTAAGACCTGTTCGGCTGACGCCTTCCATAACCACCACCCTCGTGAATCCAGTAGTGGCTAAATCACTTATGCCAACACCACCAGCAATATCCACAGTTCCGGCGCTTGGGCTGGCAACCACGGCCAGAGGGGTGGCGCTGTATGCAGTGCTGAAGGTTATGGTTGCCGCCGCATTAGTAGACATGGTCCTGTCTGTCCCAGTCGTATTGCCAACGCCTGTTGTAGCCCTCTGAATAAACTCACCACTTGCATCTCTGTTCCCGAGAACATTAACACTTGATCCAAGACCATGCACGTTAGCGGCATCATCGCTGGTTTCACCGTGTGGCAACTCACCAGTGACATCTGATGCAAGGTTAACCGGGTGAGTACCGCCGCCAGCACCACCTGTAGGATAATCAGTAGCAAACAAGTCCTGAGCATGTTGTCCAAGGCCGTAGCCAAAAGCCAACATGAAAACCAACGCGAGAATCTGTCCAAACTTTTTCATTTCTTTTTCACCTTTTTGCATTTGCCTTTTTTATCGTAATCACCAAATTCACCCTTTTGGGTCAAGCAAATATAGCTAAGAGTTCCTCCGGTACCAAACATGGAGTTGAAAGTCCTGGTTGGCAATAGTTGTTGCACCTTCTTGCTCATAAACTACGTGAGTAATAGCGTGAAAAGACTCGTCCGTTGCTTGGCAGTTGATTTTAATGGTGGCGAAATTATCGTTGTAGTCCGTCCCCTTTAACGAAATCATTGAGGTAACTGTAATGGCTTCCGCAACAGTCATGTCATCGGTGTTGCTAGAAATGGCCGGGTCGGTATCAAAGAAGTAAATGGTCCCATCTTCCGAGAAGGGAGCGGTTCCTTCCACAATAAGGCAAAGCTTGGTAATCCTGCCGCTGCCCGTAATCGTGATCGCGCTGGACTTACTCAAGTTGGTGGTAACAATATCACTGTCGGCTGATCCATCTATCATCAAGAGAACCGCGACTTCGGTTGTGGGTGAATCAGCATGTAACAACCCCGCTGTCAAACTCACATCACCAATATCAACTCCCGAATTAGCCGCTAGCTTTCCAATAGCATTAGTTCCAGCAGGCAAGGCAACATTATCAGGAAGAACAACCCGCTGAGTACCGTTTGAAACATTGCCGGAACCTTTGTCCACTATTGAACCATTAATCTTTTGCAGGTCAACCTTCGCAGACGAGATAGAAGAACTTACCTCAGCATTCAACTCTGCTGAGGTGTGCTGATTGGTGTGAAAGCTAAACTCGTCAAAGATAATACCCACGAGAGCATCGTCTTCACCATCGAACTGCACACCCAAGGCGATATAGGTAATGACAGAAGGGTTCCAGCCATTGCCCGTAATTCCAGCGTGGGCGGCGTCGCCAATGTTAAAAATCAAGGTTTCGAACGTGGCCGCTGTGAGTGCACTGTCCGGTATGCGCCATTCATTGTAGTTGGTATCGTCGGTGCCGACCCTGACAAGAACATAAGCTACGTCGGCAAGGTCGGGAATGTAAATCACCGTCTGAAGGAGGTCGTGAGGACTCGGTTTGCCTAGGTCAACTGCGGTGATGGTTTGGTCAATAACAGCAGCGAACGTGCCGGAGCCGTTAACCTTATCAAAGATCAGAGCGTCAGTACCGAGCACATGTTTCTTGGTTGTGGTAAAGTTTGCGGTGGCGTCGTCCAAGATTAGCCAGCTACCGACAGCATCCAGAGCATCAAACACATGATGCTGCTCGGGCTCAGTCTGCATAGCGCCAAAGTTTGAGCACCTGACAATATCATAGTCACCATCTGCTGTGGTTAAATGAACCGTATCCCCTTCGTGCTTGCATCCTAGACCTATGACAGCATCGGTAGCCCCAACAGCGTCATCTATATTGTGAACCAGGTTATCAATGAGTTCAACGGCGGTTTGAATAGCTTGCTGCGCGGTAAGGGCAGCACCATCTTCCTGCACGGCGAACGTACCGGCATTGGTGACTTCGCCTCCGCCTCCACCACCCGAAGTAACATGAAGATTACCTGAGCTATCACAAATGAGAGGTTGGGTTTCACCGTCCGCACCTGCAAAGGCCGCGGCGATATCCTTACGAACGCAAAAGGTGAGCGGACCGGAGAACGAGCTGTCATAGGCGTCGTCTTCTTGAACGAGAAAGTTCTCCTGAGCGTGAACTGAGACTGGACCCACATCTATGAGTAGGGCCAACGAGAGTATCAAAGCCTCTATAAGCTTTTTAATCTTCATCGCGCAACACCAAAATGCCTGCCATGCCTTGATTTATCTTTGTGATTAGAGAGGTCATTTGTTCCTTCAGTAGTTTGTGCCACCTGTAATTTAACACGAAAAGCCAGCTATTTGCAATGAGTAACAGTGCGAGGGGAACATAGGCT
>DRHD01000043.1 GCA_011049795.1 Porticoccus sp. | reverse complement strand
GTTCCATGGAGAAGGTGGCAGAAGAAGGCCGAGGTGTAGTGGTATTCCTTTATTACCCGGAAACCGCTGATGATATTGATGAGAGCATTGCTCAGGCATTAAATCCGGTGCCAGCTAAGCCTCAGCAGGCAGGTGACGTGGTGTACCAGCAGGTAGGCACCGGGTCGCAGATTCTGATGGACCTCGGGGTTCACAAAATGCGATTGTTGAGTGCGCCGTTTAAGTTTACCGGCATTTCCGGGTTTGACCTGGAAGTGGTCGAATATATTGGCTGTGACTAGCCGTTGTGAATAGTAGCTCCAAGTAGCCACTGTAAGCCGTGTTGTTGATAGCTATAGATAATCAGTATTTTGGAAGAGATGAATGAGTGAATACAGGCCTGATGAGGGCAGTTTTAATGTAGGTGGTGCGCGTATTGCTATAGTGGTGGCACGTTGGAATGGCAATATTACCGAGAACCTGTTGAGCGGTGCGCAGCACGCATTGGTTCGCCATGGTATTACTGAGTCAGATATTGATTTATTGCGTGTGCCCGGTGCTTTTGAATTGCCTCTGGCGTGTCAAAAGGTGGCAAAGAGCGGGAATTATGATGCAATTATTGCCCTCGGTTGTGTGATTCGTGGAGGCACACCACACTTTGACTATGTTTGCAGTGAGACCACGCGTGGGATTGGTGAGGTTGCGTTGAACGAAAACCTGCCCGTAGCTTTTGGGTTGCTGACCACGGACAACCTGGAGCAGGCTGAAGATCGCTCTGGGGACATATCTGAAAATAAAAACCATGAAAATAAAGGGGAAGAGGCCGCGCTGACTGCGTTGGAAATGATCTCCCTGTTTCGTCAGTTGTAGGAGAGAGAATATGGTATTACCTTCAACTCGAAAAAAAGCACGGCAGTTATTGGTGCAGGCGCTGTATCAGTGGCAGATGTCTGGGTCAGACATCGGCAGTATTGAGGCAGAATTTTTTACCGACAACAACATGAGCAAAGTGGATACTGACTTCTTTCGGGAGTTGTTACATGGTATTCCGGGTAGGCTAGATGAGATTGATGTGACCTTCGAGCCACACCTCGATCGCAAGTCAGATGATCTTGACCCTATTTCGAGAGCGCTGCTGCGGATGGGAACCTACGAGCTAAGGTTTCGTATTGATGTGCCTTACAAAGTAGTGATCAATGAGGCGGTGAATCTGGCGAAAAAGTTTGGTCCGACGGATGCCTACAAGTACATCAACAGTATTCTCGATAAGGTGGCAATGGCCACAAGGGCTGTTGAGGTAAAGGCAGATAGAAAGAGTCGCTAATGATACGGTACCAGCATGCACCCTGAGGCTTTTGCGCAATGGTTTGGTTTTCGTGCCCTGATTAGGGGCGGATACAATGATGGCTCTGAGTGAATTTTCCCTAATACAAAAGTACTTTTCTGAGCTCGGTGATGCGCCGGGTGTTGCCCTAGGTGTCGGCGATGATGCCGCCCTGCTCAATATTGCTCCTGGACAACAACTCGTCGTTACAGTGGATACCTTGGTTGCAGGGGTTCACTTTCCTGATGATGCCACTCCAGCAGATATTGCCCACCGCTCCCTGCGGGTTAATCTCAGCGATATTGCTGCGATGGGGGCTGAGCCACGCTGGTTTACCTTGGCGTTGACCTTGCCAGAAGCCCATGAGCCCTGGTTGCATGAGTTTTCCCAAGCGCTCGCAGAAGATGCCTCTACTTTCGGTTGTGCTCTGGTTGGAGGGGATACCACCGCTGGGCCATTAACTATTTCTATTCAATTATTTGGTGTTGTTCCCGAGGGTGAGGCGCTGACTCGAAGTGGAGCTACCGTTGGCGATAGCATCTACGTTACCGGTTCTCTGGGCGAGGGCGCAGCAGCATTGTCTCTTTTTGATGACGCTAATTTTGGTAGTTCACATGAACGCAGTTGCTTGCATCAGCGGTTTTATCGACCACAGCCCAGATTGGCGGAGGGGGTAAAGCTTCGTGGCTTGGCCTCTGCGGCATTGGATATTTCAGACGGTCTGATAGCAGACCTTGGCCACATCACAGCGTGCAGCCATGTGGGCGCTGAAGTGAAGTTTGAACATTTACCTATAGCGCCTTGGCTTAAAGGCTTGGGTGACACGACCACGGTTAATCATTGGGTGTTGAGTGGGGGTGATGACTACGAATTATGCTTCACTGTGCCCCAGAAAAACCGGGATCAGGTGGAACAGTTAATTGCTCAGGGTGAATTATTGGCCACCTGTATTGGTCAAATAACTGGAGGTGGCTTGGTAGGAGATAATGTCCAGTGTGTTGATGAAAAAGGTAATTTGGTGCATGTTGCAGAGTCTGGGTACCAGCACTTTGGATAAAAACAGGTTTCCAATAAACACATGCCCAGTAAACACGTCCCCAGTAAACAGGAGTACCCATGGCTGAGGTAAAGCCTAGCTTTCAACAGTTGCTACGTAACCCGGTGCATTTTCTGGCCTTTGGTTTTGGGAGCGGGCTCGCTCCAAAAGCTCCCGGTACAGCGGGTACTCTGGTGGCTCTGTTGCTGTGGCCAATGTTGGCAACAATGCCATTGACTATCTACTTATCGATAGTGGCGCTGGCGGCAGTGGGTGGTTTTTACCTCTGTGGTAAGACAGCCAGTGATTTAGGCGTTCATGATCACCAGGGTATTGTTTGGGACGAAATCGCTGGTTTTTGGTTGGCAATGACGGCTGTACCGGTGACATGGACATGGATGGTGGCAGGTTTTGTTTTATTTCGACTCTTTGATATCTGGAAGCCCTGGCCCATTGGTTGGCTCGATAAGCAAGTGGGCGGTGGCGTAGGTATCATGCTGGATGACCTGGTGGCTGGACTATTCACCTGGCTGCTACTGTTTCTGGCAATAACATTTTTGTAGGCACTGTTTTACAGGTGATGTTTTGTAGGCACTATTTTATAGGTGCTGTTTTTATGGTGAGGGTGCAGGGATGATGCGACAAACATTGGGAATCTACTTGGCCCTTATTGGCCTATTAACAGTGCTTGTGGGCTGGGCAGCCCCTGATATTCGTGTGCAGGGGTTGTTTGGTGGTAGTGCTGTATTGGTCATTAATGGTAAGCAGCGATTGTTGAAGCAAGGGCAAACCAGCCCTGAAGGGGTCAAGCTGGTGTCCAGTGATAGCCATCAGGCTGTGGTCGAGGTTGAAGGTCAGCAGATTACTTTGGGTTTGTCGCAGCATATATCCTCCACTTTTCAGGCAGCTGAGCAGGCTGAAGTAAGAATTCCGCGATCCCCGAATGGGCACTACATGGTCAGTGGTTTTATCAATGGTCACCCGGTGGACTTTATGGTGGATACGGGGGCTACTTCGGTGGCGATGAACCTGAATGATGCCAAGCGGCTGGGTGTGGACTTTCGGCGCGGTAAACATGCCAACGTAAGTACGGCTGGTGGAATAGTGAATGCCTTTGAGGTGGATTTGGATAAGCTGGTCATCGGAAATATCACGGCCCGCCAGGTATCCGCAACTATCGTGGTCGGGAACTTTCCCTCAAATGTACTTTTAGGGAACAGTTTTCTGAGTCGTGTCGAAATGACAGAGGAAGAAGGGGTGATGGTCTTGAGGAAGAAATATTAGACTACGGTCAAGTAACAGAGGAAAAACCAATTGCTCACGTGGCATGCTGGGGGGGGGAACACTTGGGAAGCCCTTTACTCAGGGCGTATCCCGGCTAAAATAGCCACCTTCCTGACTTTTTAGTCATTACCAATTTTAGTCATCACCTTTTGGAGTCATCAGTGACCCTACGTTTTGTTCAAAGCTCGAAGCTTCCCACCCAGTGGGGCTTATTTGATGTCCATGGTTTTGAGGATGCCGAGAGCGATAAAGAGCATATAGCCGTGACCATGGGTGACGTCTCCAGTGATGAACCGGTGTTGTTACGAATACACTCTGAATGTCTAACTGGCGACGCCCTGTTCAGCATCCGTTGTGATTGCGGTGCTCAACTGGAAGAGGCGATGCGTCGTATTGCTGATGAGGGGCGTGGTGCAATCTTGTACTTGCGTCAGGAGGGCAGAGGGATCGGACTGTTGAATAAGATCAAAGCCTATCACCTTCAGGATCAGGGCGCCGATACTGTAGAAGCCAATGAGCAGCTTGGCTTTGGGGCAGATATGAGAAATTACAGTATTTGTAAGCCCATCCTAAAGCACCTAAAGGTAAGTAAGGTGAGGCTTCTGACTAATAATCCTCACAAGGTTGAAGCACTTGAGACTATGGGCATCTCCGTCATAGAGCGTGTTTCCCTGCAAACGGGCCGCAACCCACATAATGCTAATTACTTGGCGACGAAGGCGGGAAAGTTGGGCCATCTATTTGATGATCAGGATAAAGGTTAAGGTTTCCTATGACGCTCGCCAAACGAATTATTCCCTGCCTTGATGTAGACAAAGGGCGCGTGGTGAAAGGTGTACAGTTTGTGGACATCCGTGATGCAGGTGACCCTGTGGAAGTGGCCAAGCGTTACGATGAGCAGGGTGCAGACGAAATTACCTTTCTTGATATTACCGCCAGTCATGAAGATCGGAACACCATGATTCATATGGTGGAGCGAATGGCCAGTGAAGTATTTATTCCCCTGACGGTTGGGGGTGGTGTGCGCACCCTAGAAGATATACGAGCATTACTTAATGCTGGTGCCGATAAGGTGGGCATCAATTCAGCAGCGGTAAAAAATCCTGAATTTGTTCGTGCTGCTGCTGAGCGATTTGGCTCCCAATGTATTGTGGTGGCCATTGATGCTAAGCAGGTAAGTACCGATGGCGAGCCTTTGCATTGGGAGATTTTCACCCATGGGGGTCGAAAGCCTACCGGTATTGATGCCGTGGGTTGGGCTATTAAAATGGCGGAGTATGGTGCGGGTGAAATTCTATTGACCAGTATGGATCGCGATGGCACCAAGAGTGGTTTCAATCTTCCGCTGACACGGGCTATTAGTGATGCCGTAGACGTTCCCGTTATTGCATCAGGGGGTGTTGGAAACTTACAGGATTTGGTCGACGGTGTGGTTGAAGGTAAAGCGGATGCTGTATTGGCAGCTAGTATTTTTCACTTTGGAGAGTACACCATACCTCAAGCCAAGGCTTATATGGCGGAGTGTGGCGTAGAAGTGCGGTAAGCCAGGGGTTAAACTGCGTACTTTATGTCAGGTACAAAAAATTCCAGTGTTTCGGCAGGCGCCTTCTTAGCGAACTCTATAAAATCTACTACAGCGTTAACGGCACCTTCCTTAGAATCAAACGGGCCAACTGCAGCGCCTTCGCGGGTGGCGAAAAACCAGAAATTGTGTAACTTAAAATAGCGGTCGCTCCTAATGGGAGGGTGGCGCTCACTATTCTCATCTTGTCTCAGTAGACTCATTTCATCTTCCGCCTTAAGTATAAGTTATTTTTTACTAACCTAGATGGGTCTGATCAAAGGACTATCTAGTACATCTTATCCTTAAGTTCTGTTACTGATTCAGCACAATTTTTACAGAAAAGTCAATAGGTTCTCTCTTCCGTTGTGACGTAGGTCATAGTTTTTGGTTTTTCTTGCTGAGGATGTTGAAGCCTTTCAGCAGATTAAGTGCCTCATAAAGCTGATTGTCTTCCAGCGTAGCACTGTTTTCAGCTTGTGCTTTACTGTCTGTATTATTGATCAAGTGACCCGACAGGTTTGCTTCCTTGATTTGCTTACGGGATTTCAACAGTTTGATCTCAGCTGGCTCGACAACGATGTCGGGTTTGATGCCCTCAGCCTGAATTGATCGTTTGTTGGGTGTGAAATAACGAGCGGTGGTGAGCTTGATGCCTCGACCATCACCGAGCGGTATCACTGTTTGAACGGATCCTTTACCAAAACTGTCTGTACCGAGTAATAGCGCTCGGCTGTGATCTTGCATGGCACCGGCCACAATTTCTGCAGCGGAAGCAGACCCCTCATTAATCAGTACCACAATGGGAAGACCGTTAAGCACATCCCCTGGTGTTGCGTGAAATGATCTATTTGAGCTGGGTAGGCGGCCCTCTGTGTAGACGACCATGCCTCCATCAAGCACGGCATCGGTAACGTCTATGGAGGCATGCAATAGACCACCCGGGTTATTGCGCAAATCGAGCACTATTCCTTTCAGGTCGCTATCTTGTTTTAGTAGATCGTTGAGTGCTTCACGGAATTCTCGACCAGTATGTTCTTGAAACTGTGCTATCCGTACATAACCAAAGCCGGGTTCAAGAAATTTGCTGCGAACACTGAGAACCTTGATGATGTCGCGGACGATATCAACCTCAAAGGGGCCGTCCACATTTTCTCTGGCCAGGGTTAGCGTTAGCGTGGAGCCCTTGGGTCCACGCATAATATCAATAGCTTCGTTGAGACTCATACCTTGAACCAGCTGGTCGTTCAGTTTGATAATTAGGTCTCCCGCTTGTATTCCCGCCCGCTTAGCCGGTGTGTCGTCAATGGGGGAGATGACCTTAATAAACCCGCCTTCCATAGTCACTTCAATGCCGAGTCCACCAAATTCTCCACTGGTGTGTTCCTGCAAGTCGCTGTAGGCGGCCTTATCAAGATAGACAGAGTGTGGGTCCAGACTACTGAGTAGTCCGATAATTGACATTTCAAGCAAGGCCTTGTCATCCACATCTTCCACGTAGGCTTGACGTACTTGGTCAAACACTTGAGTGAAGTGGCGTAATTCTTCGAGTGGGAGGCGTGCATCCTCGGTGATATCTTCAGCCAATGTGTTGGCGTTTGATGAGAGAACAACCAATGTCACAAACAGTGATCTTAAGAATGGCTTCATGGGTTTTTCCTAGTGCGTGTCCCAGCAGTGTACGTTTGACTCGGCTATAGGGAAAGGTGCCTCATTCGGAGGTGTATGTATTCCTTCGCCGGTTAGCCTTTTTTCTTCAGCCAGTGCTTGGGGTTGGCGGGTTTTCCATTATGGCGAATTTCAAAATATAGAGCGTGCTCCGCTCGGCCACCCGAATTGCCAACTTTAGCGATGGTTTCACCTGTCAGTATCCACTCTCCGGTTTCTTTGAGTAGTACCTGATTGTGGGCATACAGGCTCATATAGCCATCACCGTGATCAATAATTATTAATAGCCCATGACCACGTAGGTAATTTGAAAATATCACCCTGCCGTGATGAATTGTATTGACGGGCGAACCTTCGTTAGCCCTGAGTAGCCAGCCATCCCAAGTGATACTGGCATTACGGCTAGCCCCAAAATGTTTGCTGAGTCGACCGGAAACAGGCCATGCTAGTCGGCCCCTTTGGCCAGCAAAGGGTTGCTCTGTGCTAGGTAGGGATAACTTAGCGATACTTTCCTGAAGCGATTTTAGTACGCTTTCTAGTCTGCTGCGCTCAGTGTTAAGTTTGTTGAGTGTTTGCTTGGAGCCACTGAGCTGCTTATTTAATTGGGCTAATACTTCACGACGTGCCTGTTGTCGTTCGGTGAGTTGTTTGTGTTCTTGTTTGAGGGCATCTCGGTTTGTGGATAGGGCTAACTGATGGTTAGAGATCGAGACCTCGACTCTATTGAGTGAGGTTAGGGTTTCACGATAGTGGCTAAGTTTTTCCCCCCGAGCCTGCAGGAAGTAATCATAATATTTTAATGTCCTGCTTATTCTGTCAGGATTTTCCTGATTGAGTAGCAGTTTGATAGGTTCTTCACTACCGAGGTGGTAGGCCGCGGTAATCTGTTTTGAGATCATGGACTGTTGGCTCTTGCGAGATGCCTCAAGAGTCGTTTGTTCGAGGTGCAATTGGGTGAGTTCAGTCTTCAGTGACTTGAGTTTTGTTTCCAGCGAGTTGATCTTTAGGTTGATTTCTGCGGAGGCTAGTTCCGCTTTTCTCAATGCCTTATTGAGTGAATCCTGTTGTTTACTACTGCCTTTGATGGATTGTTGTAGTTTGGCAATATCCTGACTGATTATTTTTAGCTTGATACGATCTTCTTTTTCTCCAGCCAAGGAGGATGATGCCAGCAAAAGAGTCAGTATTGCTGAAATGACTAGCTGGGTTTTAGGTATTGTTGTCAATCGTAT
This sequence comes from Porticoccus sp., assembly GCA_011049795.1. Next base: position 7,286 of record DRHD01000043.1, on the reverse strand, counting down.
CTAATCAGTTGAGTTGTTGATGGTGATCAGAGAATGGCCCGTCATTTCAGGCGGTTGCGGTAAACCCATTAACATCAACATACTGGGGGCGACATCGGCCAAAGTACCATCATCGGTGAGTGTTAGGTTCTTATGGCCTACGTAAATGAGGGGCACGGGTAAGGTGGTGTGCTGGGTATGAGCTTGCCCAGAGTCTTCATCAAACATCTGTTCTACATTGCCGTGGTCTGCAGTGATGAGGCATTCACCGTCGGCTTTATCGAGAGCAGTGAGGATCTTGGTGACACAGGCATCGACAACTTCAACTGCCTTGACGGCGGCATCAAAAACACCACTGTGTCCAACCTGGTCGCAGTTGGCATAGTTGCAAATGATGGCGTCGTACTGTTGGCTTTCAATGGCCGCAATTAGTTTGTCGGTCAGCTCGTAGGCGCTCATCTCTGGTTGAAGGTCATAGGTGGCGACTTTAGGGGATGGGATGAGTATTCGATCCTCTCCTTTGAAAAGGGCCTCTTGGCCACCGCTGAAAAAGAATGTGACGTGAGCATATTTTTCAGTTTCAGCGATTCGTAACTGAGTCTTGCCTAGGTTGCTCAGGTATTCACCGAATGAGTTGCTGAGATTTTCCGGTGGGAAAGCACAGCTGGTATGAATGTCAGCTGCATATTCTGTGGTCATGACAAAGTCTGCCAGTGAGGGTTGGACTGTACGGTCAAAACCAGAGAAATCGTTATCTACGAAGGCGCGGGTGAGCTGTCTTGCTCGATCGGGCCGGAAGTTCATATAGAGAACAGTATCTCCATCTTGGATGGTGGCAGGGTGCTCACCCTCTCCGCAAATAAGAGTGGGTAGGACAAATTCGTCGTTCTCACCCCGTTCATAACCAGCGTGTAACCCTGCAATAGGGTCGGCAGACTGATGCTCTGTCTCGCCAAGGGTTAGCATGTTGTAGGCGGCAGTTACCCGATCCCAGCGTTGGTCTCTATCCATGGCGTAGAAGCGACCACAGATGCTTGCAATTCTGCCAACGCCTAGTTTAGACAGTATTGTTGCGGTATTTCTTAGGGAGTCTTCAGCACTTCGAGGTGGGGTGTCTCGTCCATCCAAAAAGGCATGCACGTACACCTTTGTGGCGCCGCGTTGAGCGGCCATGTTTACCATGGCATTAATATGGTCTTCGTGGCTGTGGACGCCTCCAGAGGATAGTAGGCCAAGAATATGTACGGCCTTGTTTGTTTCAACGGCCTTATCGATGGCATGGGTGTAGGTGGGGTTGGTGAAAAAGCCACCATGACTCACGGCTTTATTTATTCGGGTAAAACTTTGGTAGATTACCCGGCCTGCCCCCAGTGTTATATGCCCCACTTCACTGTTACCCATTTGGCCTTCGGGCAGGCCTACCGGCAACCCCGAGGTGCTAATGAGTGTTCGAGGGTGGGTTTTCCATAGGTGATCCAATGTTGGGGTATTGGCGGTATAAATAGCATTATGCTCAGTGCTGTCACTATGTCCGTAGCCATCAAGCACTAGCAGGAGCAGCGGTTTTTTTTGTTCACTCATCGCGTTGATTTGGCCAGCCTCTATAGTCATATGAATAGTCGTGGGAATAAGCCGAGAATCTTACCGGCAAAGCCGTTTCAGTGCCATTGGTGGTTTCCTATCGGAGGGTGTGGTGTGTATACTTTGGCCGCTTTCGCAACAGGCTCACAACAGGTTATCGACCTAGGGGTTATTAACCAGGGGGCCATCAATTGATAAATGAGGCCGTGGATCGTGGAATTTTTTGTTTTTGTCAGTGAACAGTGGATGCTCGTCAGCGTCCTGATGGTAATGGTCTACCTGTTTGCTATTAATGAGCGTATCAAAAGTGGTAAACCAATTTCTTCCCATGTGGCCACTCGTATGCTGAATACTGATGAGGCTGTGCTACTGGATATTCGTGAGGCAAAGGACTTTAAAGCGGGGCATATTGCAGGCGCAATTAATATACCTCATGCCAAACTACAAGATCGGTTGGTTGAGCTTGAGGCCCATCGCGAAAAAGCCATCATTATTGCCGACAAAGCGGGGCAGCATGCGGGTGCTATTGGGCGCCGCCTCCAACAGAAAGAGTTCAATGTACAGCGATTGACCGGCGGCATGATGGAGTGGCAGAACCAGAAGTTGCCCGTTGTAAAAGACTGATATGGCCAAAGTAACGGTATACACAACGCGTTTCTGCGGTTACTGCGTGGCAGCAAAAAAATTATTGACTGAAAAGGGTGTGAAATACAGTGAGATTGCTGTTGATTCAGACTTGGCAATGCGACGTAAGCTGATAACGCTGAGTGGCCGCCATACGGTGCCGCAAATCTGGGTAGGTGAAACCCATGTGGGGGGGTGTGATGATTTGCATCGTTTGGATCAGTCCGGGCAACTTGATGTGTTAATCGCAGCAAGCTTGTAGATGACTTCAGGTTATGCCCTAAAATTTTATAGATGAGAGCCGTGGCACATACATGAACGACACTGAGTTAGCAAAGGTATCAACATGACTGAAGATAACACCCAGGCTGTGACCGGAGATGGGCAGAGCGGTACACCACAATTTGTCGTGCAGCGCATCTATCTTAAGGACCTTTCTTTTGAAACCCCAATGGGGCCAGCTGTTTTTCAGAAGAAGGTGAAGCCTGAGCTCAATCAGGATATCGGCCTGTCGACCACGAAGCTCGGTGAAGATCATTACGAAGTAGAGTTAACGCTTACTGTTACTGTAAAAGATGGCAAAGACACTATTTATTTGGCAGAGGTGCGCCAGGCTGGGATCTTTATGGTTAAGGGCGTTGAAGGACCAGAGTTGGCACAGCTTCTCAATACCTTATGCCCGACAACCCTATTTCCCTATGCGCGTGAAGTGATTGATAGCATGGTGGTTAAAGGAAATTTTCCAGCATTGATGATCCCGCCGATTAATTTTGAGGCATTGTTTGCTCGGGCAATGGCTGAAGGTGAGGTCAAGACAGGTCAGCAGGCTTCGGAGACAGTGACCCATTAAGTCGTTTAACTAAGTCTTGATGTAATAGGAGACCACTGATTCCCTGCAGTATTGGTTGAACAGCGGTAGGTTTTCTCACCGGAGGGGCTTTTCCTTATGATTTCCTGGTGAGCTGAGGGCCTACTTTTCTTCTTCCTCGCGCATGCCCAGCTCTTTCAGTTTCCGGGTGAGGGTGTTTCTGCCCCATCCTAGGAGTTCCGCTGCATCTCTTTTTCGTCCGTTGGTGTGACTTAGCGCAGTTTCAATCAGAGCTCGTTCAAAGGTCGGTACTGCCATCTTAAGAATATCCTGTTTGCCGCTGGCCAATTCACCCTGTGCCCAGCTTCGAAGCTGTTGCTCCCAATTGCCCGATACGACAGTTTTCTCTACGGGGCTGTCTTTCAGTTCGGGGGGAAGATCACCTAAATGAACTTCCCTGCCGGGGGCCATGACCGTCAGCCAGCGACAAGCATTTTCCAATTGGCGAACATTGCCGGCCCAAGGCAGCATGCAGAGATGCTTTTCAGCATCAGGTGATAGGATTTTTGGCTCAGTATCCAGCTCACTTGCTGCACGCTGAAAAAAGTATTGCAGGAGCCGGGGGATATCCTCTCGCCGGTCTGCCAGCTTGGGCAGATGAATGCGAATGACATTCAAGCGGTGGAATAGATCTTCCCTGAAACGGTTTTCGACGACCAGTTTCTCAAGGTTCTGGTGGGTGGCGGCAATAATTCGAACATCCACATTGACTGGCGTGTGCCCCCCCACAAGATAGAATTCACCATTTGCCAAAACACGCAGCAAGCGGGTTTGTGCTTCTGGAGGCATATCACCGATTTCGTCAAGGAACAGAGTTCCCCCATCTGCCTGTTGAAAACGGCCCTCACGGCGCTGGGATGCACCAGTGAAAGCCCCTTTTTCATGGCCAAATAACTCCGACTCAATCAGATCGTGGGGAATTGCTGCCATGTTCAGGGCGATAAATCGATTGTTTTTGCGGGGACTATGGTCATGCAGTGCTTTGGCGACCAATTCCTTTCCTGTGCCGGACTCACCATTAATCAGCACCGTGATATTTGAGTGTGAGAGCCTACCAATGGCACGAAACACCTCCTGCATAGCCGGTGCTTCACCAATAATTTCATCACTGATATCGTCGGTATTAACAGGGTGTTCAGTACCCTGTTCATCGGCAAAGCTGATGGCACGGTTGGTGACGGCAATCAGTTCATCGATATCGAATGGCTTAGGAAGGTATTCGAAGGCGCCACCTTGATAGGCTGCCACTGCGCTGTCGAGGTCGGAGTGTGCTGTCGTGATGATGACTGGGAGCAGTGGATTGGAGGCATGAATTTTTTTTAATAATTGCAGGCCATCAATACCGGGCATACGAATGTCGCTAATGATAGTGTCAGGTTGCTGCTTGTCGAGCCGAGCCAACAGGTCGGCACCATTCTCGAAGCTCGTTACGTCCAAGTCGGCTCGGCTTAGCGCCTTCTCCATTACCCAGCGTATTGATCGATCGTCATCGACTATCCAAACAGTTTGCTTTGTCATTTAATCTGTCCAATGGCTCATTTGTTTTGGGGTGTACTTTCCAACGGCTTACTGTCTAAAGGTAGGTACAGTGAAAACCGTGTTTCGGCCTGCGTGCTGTCACACTCAATCAACCCGTGGTGAAGGTTTATGGCTGATTGGGCAATAGGGAGCCCAAGGCCGCTGCCGCCGGCTCGACCACTAATCATTGGGAAAAAGATACGATCAACAATGTCATCGGGAATGCCGGGGCCATTGTCAATAACGTCAATTCGACAGACCACTTTATGGTGGGTTTTGCCAATGGTGAAGTGTCGTTGAATGCGGGTTTTAAGCTTGATGGTGGGGATTGGTTGGTCGCTATTTGCCAGAGACTGAATAGCATTTCGTACAATATTTAGCAGAGCCTGAATCAGTTGCCCTCGGTCACCATGGAGCTCCGGGATACTTGGGTCGTAGTTGCGTTCAATCGTGATGGCGCCAAGTGTTTCTGTTTCGGCCAGTGCCGCGACGTGCTCGAGCACTTCGTGGATGTTAACAGGGGCAAAGTTGGGCACTGTGTTCGGACCCAGCAGGCGGTCTACCAGGCTGCAGAGTCGGTTAGTTTCTGCTGAAATAATCTCTGTAAATTCCAGTAATTCCGGTTGGCTGCTGAGATCCTCTGACAGCAGTTGTGCTGCACCGCGAATACCTCCCAGTGGGTTTTTGATCTCATGGGCGAGTCCCCGTACTAAATTACGCGTGGTATCGCGGGTAGAGATGAGCGCCTCTTCACGATTGATTCGCATCAGTCGGTCCATAGGCTGCATTTCCACCAGAAGCAGTTTTTCGGTGGCAGACAGAAGTGGGGTCGCCGTGAGATCAACTGTAATATGGGATTGATCCATCAGCGTTAATGAGGTTTGTCGCTGAGTGAAGGGCTGGTTGGCCTCAATGGCTTCTCGTAATGCGACAAGGTTTTTATCTGAGCCATCAAATAGCTGTTCTATGGGGCTGCCACAGATGCGCATGGCGCTCACAGCCAGCAAGTTTTCCGCCGCGGGATTGAGATAGCATATTTCCAATTCATCGCTCAACAGAACAACGGCGGTACTGAGGTTGTCCAGCAATAAATGGTGTAGCTGATTATTAGTCATCCGATATTCGGCTCTGTTAACACTGGTTAGTTTCTGTCTGTCTGCCGGCTTTGGCTATAAATAGAGTGCGTTGTCATCCCATGTATAAATAGGAGCTAGCAAGTTACGGGCCAGCTTTATGGGGTTGCACAGGACCACGAATTTCGGGCGGTTCAGCCTCTAGCCTAGCTTTAGTCTAGATTAAATCGGCATGAATCGCACCATATTGGTGCACTTGTGTGGTGGGCGCTAGAGAAATGTGCTCTAGTGTGGTGTGGGTTTGGGGGGGTTGATGTTGTTTGGGTGCTGGGCTGAGCCGCGTTTTACGTGAATGGTCGCGGTGTTGGAGAGCCCAATAACGCTTCCCTCCGTGTCGACCACCTGAACCTGGACACTATGTTCACCGCGAATAAGGGATCCAATGCTGAATGATGTGGTGGCAGTGGGCAGGCCGTAGGATTGTCCATTGAGCAGGAGTTGAATGAGGTGGCCTGCTTTTAGCGCGGGCTTCAGGCCGACTCGTACGGTCACTGTCTCTTGTCCAGGTGGGATCGTCGTATCCTGTGTTGGTGCCAGAATGGCTATCTCTTGGTATCCGTCTATGTCGCCCTCTACTGCTTTTACCGCTGGGGCAATTTTCAGGGCAGGCTGGATATTGGCAGTGGGTAGTTGTACTTTTTCTTTCGTGGGGGCGTCGTGAGGAGGTTTATCCGTAAAGGTAACCTTGCCTTCTTCATCCACAATACGGTAAATCTCGGCAGATGCGCTGAACGCCAGGCTGAAACTTAGTATCGTGAAAAGCAGTTTATTTCTCGTGCTCACAGCTATTCTCCGTAGGCGATATTTCAAGACTAGCCCCAATTAGACCAAAGAAAAAGCCCGTTATTCAGAAAAATAACGGGCTTTTTCAATTTATGTGAGTAGACGAGAGCCATTGATAACGCTATTGGCTCCCTCTAGCTCATCTGTAATACCTTACACAGAGTAGTACATGTCGAACTCAACCGGATGAGTGGTGTGCTCAACACGGCGAACTTCTTCCATTTTCAGTTCAATGTAGGCATCGATAGTATCATTGGTGAATACGCCACCTGTGGTTAGAAATTCACGGTCAGCATCCAGAGCATCCAGAGCTTCACGCAGGCTGCCCGCAACTTGCGGAATTGCTGCCGCTTCTTCCGCAGGCAGGTCGTAGAGGTCTTTATCTGCTGGATCACCAGGATGGATTTTGTTTTGTACTCCATCGATTCCAGCCATCAGCATGGCCGAAAACATCAGGTAAGGGTTGGCAGTACAGTCACCGAAGCGAACTTCTACACGTTTTCCCTTGGGGGACGCGACGTAAGGAATACGCAGAGAGGCCGAGCGATTGCGTGCAGAATATGCCAGCATCACTGGGGCTTCAAAGCCCGGGATAAGGCGCTTGTAGGAGTTGGTGGACGCATTAGCAAAAGCGTTGAGTGCTTTTGCGTGCTTGATGATCCCGCCAATGTAGTAAAGCGCAGTGTCGCTCAGGCCAGCATAGCCATCACCAGCAAAGGTGTTTTCGCCATCTTTCCAGAAGGATTGGTGGCAATGCATACCAGAGCCGTTATCACCGACCAGAGGCTTCGGCATAAATG
>DRHD01000042.1 GCA_011049795.1 Porticoccus sp. | reverse complement strand
TGGTAATATCGGGCCCGGCGAACTGATACAAAACGGATTAGCGTTCTCGTTTACCGGTAGTTCGGCGGCGGACAAGACGTTTACCTATGATATATTTACTTGGGCCAACGAAAACGGCCCCGCCAAGCATACCGTGAAAGGGACAGGGATTTTAGGAACGCAGCAGGTTGTGAAATATCCCCATAACGGGGTAGCCCCGGACACGACAAGGTTCTGGGCCGATACCCTCGCTGTGACATGGGAGAACCACCCGAAAGAAATCGAATCCACGGACACTATAGGCCACAACTCCGTTGCGGAAGTGTGGCTGGATGGGACAGGTTTAAGATATTGGTTTATTCAGATTTCCGACGCAGATGGTTCAACGGGAACCGAAGCGGGCGATATATCGTGCTTCTACAGGTATTTCTGATTTGGCAAAAGTACCAAAAGTAACTCGTTCATTTAACGCAGGCGAGCTCTCGCCTCTCATGGATTCGCGCACAGACCAGGCCAAGTATGACTCTGGCGCAAAGACGATGGAGAACTTCATTCCTCTTATCTATGGTGCAGCGGAGCGCAGGCCGGGGACTGAGTATATCGCTACCCAGAAAAGTTCATCGGCCAAAGGACGGCTGGTTGCGTTTGAACATTCCGTAGATGATACTTATATCTTGTTGTTTGAGAATCAAGTTCTGCGGTTTTTCAAAAGTGGGGCACAGATATTTGGTCCATTTGGAACGGAGGATTTATCGGGCATTGGCAGTATAGTTGCCCATTGGAAATTAAACGATAACTTAGGCACTACAGTTGTAATAGACGCTGATGGTGCGACACACAATGGCGTAGCATCGGCTAATACAAATACCTTGTCTACTACTGACGAATCTGGCACAGCAAACAAAGCATTCGATATGCAGGGTGGTACGGAATATGTAACTGTTGGCGATGATGGAGATTTTTCGTTTGGCAATGGTTCGGTTGATAGCCCATTTTCTGTTGCAGCGTGGATAAAGTATACAGATACTGGAGCAAATCAGCAAATAATAAGTAAGTTCCATAATGGTAATAATCAATTAGAATGGAAATTTGAAGTAGTTAGTGATTCCTTATCATTTTCTATAGCAGATGAAAGTGAATCTGCGGTAGTTGGTGCAGATGCAGATGTAACTTTAGACGCAAACTGGCATTTTGTTGTTGCTACGTATAGTGGGAATGGGAGTTGGACGGGAATAACTTTATATATTGATTGGGTAAAACAAAATGTATCGTTTGTAGGTGGGGGAACTTATACTGCAATGGAGAGTCTTGGTGCTGACGTTATTATTGGAGGACGTGAAGCAGGGACACTTGAACTATGGGAAGGCGACTTAAATAATATAGCGATTTTCAATAAAGAACTTTCCGCTACCGAGGTTGCTTCTTTAACTGGGAATGATTCTACGGATGTTTATGAAATAACAACTCCATACCTTACTGCGGACTTGCCAGCTTTGAAGTTCGAGCAATCGGCGGATGTGATGTTTATCACTCATCCAAACTATGAACCGAGAAGGCTTTCGCGACTTGCAGATACTTCATGGAGGATAGAAGAGGCGGATTTACGGACAGGTCCATTCAGGGACCAGAATACAGATACGGCAAAAACAATTACTGCAAGTGCTACGACCGGCTCAGTAACATTAACCGCTGCCGGTCATTCACCTTTTGTGGCTGGTACAACAGCAGGGCATTTACCGAGTGGGTCCATTGCTACATCGAAATCCTTGACAGGTGCATTATTCAAACTGGTTCAGGGCCTAAGTGCTGGAGCCCAACATGTTAGCGGGCTCTTGGCTGTGGGAGTTGCTGATGTTAGTACGTCCACTTTATCTATAACAAAAGGTACTACTTGGGATTTAACGACAAATGGAACATGGGGTACTGCCGCCGACCCTGCTACGATAGACCTCGAAAGAAGCTATGACAACGAAACTACATACGAAACAGTTACTTCATTTACATCTGCGGCTAATTTCAATATCGTTACTTCAGAAACTGAAGAAGTAGACGATGCGCTCTATAGATTGACAGTGAAAGATGCTGGTGGTGCAAGTAATATGGCATTCAATTTGTCAGTTCGAGGCACTGGCCATGTTGGGATAGTTGAGATAACTGCTGTGGCAAGCCCGCAAAGTGCAACGGCAACTGTCCTGAAAACACTCGCATCTACCGACCCGACCCATCGGTTCTCTGAAGGGTCGTTTTCAAACCGGAGGGGCTGGCCCATAGACGTTGCTATATCTTCAGAAGAGAGACTTACGTTTGCAGGTAATGTATCCGAGCCTCTAACTACGTGGGGCAGCGTGATAGGAGACTTCACCAATTTCGCATTAGGTACAAATGACGATGACGGTATCCAGTTCACTTTGATAGGTACAGGCCAGCAGAACAGAATACGGTGGATGTTAGCGAAAGAGACACTCGTGTTAGGCACTGTTGGCGGAGAACATCTTTTGGGTGCGTCTAAAGACGAAGAGGCTCTTAGCCCAACGAATGTAAAAGCCAAAATACAAACTACTCATGGCTCAGAAGATATAGCGGCTATCCTTATAAATCAAGCAACATTATTCGTGCAGCGCGGCGGAAAAAAGATACGAGAATTTCTTTATAACTTTGAAGCCGATTCTCACAGGGCGGATGATTTAACTGTATTCTCGAATCGTATTACCGGCGACGGGATAGTAGATATGGTTTTTCAGAGAACACCCGACCCGACGCTATGGTGTATCAGGACTGACGGACAGATAGCGGTTCTTACTTACGAGCGCGACCAAAACGTGTTTAGCTGGTACAGGTTGGTAACGAATACGAATCTTGCGGGTACGGCAACGGCCAGCGTAATTGAGTCGGCGGCTGTAATTTTTGGCGGTGCACGTTCAGAAGATGAAGTTTGGGTAACTGTTCTAAGGCAGATAAGTGGCAGTGATGCAAGATATGTAGAACGGTTCAGACCACGACTGTTACCATCGAGCCAAAGCGATTATCGGTTTCTGGATTCAAGCATTACCGATACAGGCGGCGATACGACAATAGAGGGACTGACGCATCTAATAGGCCAAACAGTTCAGGTTTTGGGAGATGGACTGGTTCAGGCAACGAAAATTGTCAACGGTTCCGGGGTCATCACTGCCGCGACTACTGCTGCCAAATATCAAGTTGGCTTAGGTTATGATTCT
>DRHD01000041.1 GCA_011049795.1 Porticoccus sp. | reverse complement strand
CATATAAACTACCGCCGTTAATGACCACCATGCTGGTCACTAGCCTGCTATTCATCATCAGCGGCTGCGATCCAAAAGCGCTGCCACCGGAAGCCGATGCCAACGCTAGCGGCCACACCAGCCCCAGCACGTTCACCGCCGAGGCCAATCAAGCTATCTTGGCTGACGTCGCTTCATTCGACCCCACCGACTTTGAACAGGCGCGTAAAGGTTTGATTGCCAGCGACCCACAGCTGCAAGTAAAAGGCCCATTGGGCCATATTATTTTTGACCAAACCGCCTTCAACTTTATTAAGGGCGATGCCCCTGCCAGCGTCAACCCCAGTCTCTGGCGTCAGGAAAAACTCAATAACATTCACGGCCTGTTTAAAGTCAGCGAGGGCATCTATCAGCTGCGCGGACATGATCTGTCCAATATGACATTGATCGAAGGCGATACCGGCTGGATCATTGTTGACCCGCTGTCATCGGAAGAAACCGCCCAACGCGCCCTTGCACTAGCGCGCAAGGAACTGGGTGACAAAGCCATTTCAGGCATCATTTTTACCCATAGCCATGTTGACCACTTTGGTGGTGTTTTGGGAATCATCAGCGCCGAGCAAGTGGCGGCCAATGCTATACCGATCATTGCCCCGCAGGGTTTTATGGCCGAGGCCACCAGTGAAAATGTCATTGCCGGCGTCACCATGGGCCGCCGCACCGGCTTCGCCTATGGTAAATGGTTAGCCCGTGATGAACGCGGCCACATTGGCTTAGGTCTGGGAAAAACTACCCCCATGGGTTCGATGGGCATATTGCCCCCGACGATTATTATCGACCGTACGCCACAAGCCATGCAGATAGACGGAGTCGATTTTATCTTTCAAAACGTCCCCGGCTCTGAAGCCCCCGCCGAGCTAACGTTTTATCTACCCAAACACAAAGCCTTCTGTGGTGCCGAACTGGTCTCGCGCAATATGCACAACATCTACACCTTACGGGGAGCCAAAGTTCGCGACGCTCTGGCCTGGAGTAATTATATTCACCAGGCCCTGGAACTGTTTGGCGACGCCGATATCTATTTCGCCAGTCACCACTGGCCCATCTGGGGTAATGAGGCGGTTACCACCTTTCTAAAACAGCAGCGCGATACCTATAAATATATCCACGACCAAACCCTACGCCTGGCCAGTCAGGGAGCAACCCCGGGAGAAATCGCCGAACAAATCAAACTGCCCCAGTCGCTGAGCAGTGTATCCTCCAGTCGCGGTTACTATGGCACTTTGCGCCACAATGCCCGCGCTGTGTACCAGCACTACTTTGGTTGGTTTGATGCCAATCCTGCTCACCTAAACCCCTTACCACCGGTTGCAGCGAGTACCCGTTATGTGAGTGCCATGGGCGGCATTGAACAGGTGATTACGCTAGCTCAGCAAGCTTATGATGAAGGCGATTATCGCTGGACCGCCGAACTGCTTAACCACGCCGTATTTGCAGAACCCGACCATAAACCGGCCCGCGCTTTATTGGCACGCTGCTATGACCAAATGGGCTATCAAGCCGAATCAGGACCCTGGCGGGATATCTACCTCAGTGCAGCCCTTGAACTACGACAAGGTGGCACCAGCGAAACTAATCTCAACCTAAGCAACGCCAAACACCTGCTACAACAGACACCCTTTGAGAATTTGTTTGACGCACTGGCAACACGCTTGAACGGCCCCAAAGCCGACGGCGTCAATCTAACACTCAATATTAATTTTACCGACATTGATAGTAATTATGTCTTGTGGATAGAGAATGCCGTATTGCACCATAAGAAAGCGGCGCCTGACCCAGAGGCCAACACCACACTGAAGATTGATAGCACGCTATATACCAGCATCATTTTGGGTGAAGCCGATATCAAGCAACTGCTCAATTCAGATAAGCTCAGCCTTGAAGGCAGCACTCTGGATTTAATAAAATTCTTTTCGCTGCTGGAATCACCCAATATGGCATTTAATATTATTGAGCCTTGAAGAAAACCGAACAACAGGACGTTACATCTTAACTGGATAAATTGTGCCGGATGGCAGTCGTAAAGTGGTCAGCACCTACGGCAAGCCTCCGACACAGGGACAAACACCTCACCCACCACTATCAAGCTACCGTGCTTACCTCGAAGTCTTGCACCCAGCGATCGAGCAAGTACTGAGTATCTTGCTGCCAGGGGTGAAAACCCTCGCGAAAAAACTCTTGAAAGCTAGGCTTAGCACTTGTAACAATGCCTTCCTTACCAAACAAATCCTGCAGGCCGTCCTTCCAAATTCCGGGGCTAAAAAGCAAACCGTCTTTCCTCAGCATGTAAGCAGTACCTGATAAAAACTGCATCATTGACATAAAAAATACACGACGCATCACTTTCATGCGCATGGATTCAGTGCCACCAACAGCGCGATAAACATCAAAGGCGACCGCTTTATGCTCCATTTCTTCAACAGAGTGCCAGCGCCATAGCGCCGCCATTGTGGGATCGGCCTGCTCGAGTACCGAGCCTTCACTCAACATGCATTCAGACAGCACGGCCGTTAGATGCTCGATCGAAACAGTGATGGCCAGTTGTACGATCGGCGGAAAACGTTTGCGGGCTTTTTCCAAACGGCGTGTATGCTTGCCTTCAGCAACCGATAAGTCATAACCACGCAGCCGACACAGTGTTTCGT
>DRHD01000040.1 GCA_011049795.1 Porticoccus sp. | reverse complement strand
CTTGCCACCGTGATCCGGCGGACCATCCATGACAATACTGTGACCTGTTTCTGACTCGGCAATAAATTTGGCGTCTCCGCCCCAGATAATTTTTGCTTTCATGACACACTAGACCTTAAAAGTGTCGAGAGCCTAACATAAATGATTGTCGCCTACCTCAACGCAGGTGACTTTTTCGGAGAGATGGGTCTGTTTGAACAAACCGACAGAACTGCCTGGATTCGAGCTAAAACCGAGTGTGAAGTCGGTGAAATTAGCTACTCAAAATTTCAGGAGCTATCCAAAGACCACCCTGAATTTCTGTTCGCGATTGGCATTCAAATAGCGGGTCGCCTGCGGGATACCACACGAAAGGTTGGCGACCTTGCTTTTCTGGATGTCACCGGACGCGTTGCTCGCACGCTGCTGGACTTATGCAACGAACCCGATGCAATGACCCACCCCGATGGCATGCAAATCAAGATTACCCGACAAGAAATTGGACGTATTGTTGGTTGCTCTCGAGAAATGGTCGGGCGAGTCCTCAAAACACTGGAAGAGCAGGGACTGGTTTCCGCAAAAGGAAAAACCATGGTGGTATTTGGAACAAGGTAACCAGATAAACTCATTAGTGTTCATGAGCACTCATAAAGAACACCACTAAAAAAGGCCTCAATTGAGGCCTTTTTTTCAGCAAACACTCAATCTTGTCTTGCCGCCTCAGTTAAACATCTCTACCAGCTTCAACCCAGGCTCATCAGCGCGCATAAATGTCTCACCCACCAGGAAGGTATTTACGTTGTGTCCCCGCATAGCAGCGACATCATCAATGGTGAGGATACCGCTTTCAGTGACCACGATCCGATCATCCGGGATTTTATCCAATAGGCCAAAGGTCGTCTCCAATGTGGTATCAAAGGTGTGCAAGTCACGGTTATTGATACCTATCATCCGATTATCAAGCAGCAGTGCCCGATCCAGTTCAGCCTCATTATGCACTTCGATTAATACATCGATGCCCAAACCAACGGCCACACCATGCAACTCCTCCATCTGCGCCTGAGTCAATGCGGCAACGATCAACAGAATACAATCTGCTCCCAACACATAGGATTCATAAATTTGATAGGGGCCAACCACGAAGTCTTTGCGCAACACTGGTAGGCGAGTCGCCGCCCTCGCCATTTTTAGATACTCGTCTGCACCTTGAAAAAAATCACGATCTGTCAGCACCGACAAACAGGCAGCGCCACCCTTCTCATAACTCCGGGCAATACTCACTGGATCAAAATCTTGACGGATCACGCCCTTGCTTGGTGAGGCCTTTTTAACCTCGGCAATCACCGCAGCCATGCCCTGCTCAATTTTTGCGGCTATTGCATCGGTAAAACCACGGATATCACGGCTTTCCTGACATTGGTCCTGTAGCTGACTCAATGAAATATTAGCGCTTCGCTCTGCCACTTCTTCAGCTTTTCGAGCAAGGATTTTCTTTAAAACAGTAGGTGTGTTCAATGCTGTATTCATAACGACTATTCGGTTTCTTTTAAGCAATGGGTAAAGACGACAAGGTCACTAATTTTTGCTTTGGCCAAGCCACTACCAATAGCATCCTGAGCCAAACTGACCCCCTCCGCTAAATCACTAGCAACACCTGCGGCATAAAGTGCAGCGCCAGCGTTCAGTGCGACCATATCAGAGGCTGAACCAGCGCTAGCGCTCGACTTGTCACCTTTAGACTTGTCAACTTTAGATAGTGCCTGCTTAATCATCTCCAGGCTTTCTTTTGCATCGGCAACCTTCAAATCCTTCAGTGAGCCTCGGGTGATACCAAAATCCTCTGGCATCACGGAATATTCAGAAATATTACCGTCTTTCAGTTCTACTACCCAGGTTTCAGCGGCAACGCTGATCTCATCTAAGCCATCAGTAGAATGAACCACCAGCACATGCTCACCACCCAGCTGTTTCATTACCTCAGCCACAGGACGAAGCCACTGTCGATCAAACACTCCCAACAGCATGTTCGGCACTTTCGCCGGATTGGTTAATGGCCCCAGCAAATTAAACATCGTACGCACACCCAGCTGTTTACGTGGGCCAATAGCGTGCTTCATGGCACTATGGTGGTTGACTGCAAACATAAAGCCCACGCCTACCTCTTCCACGCAGAGCGCCACCTGTTCCGGTGTTAAATCCAGTTTAACCCCGGCACATTCCAGCAAGTCGGCACTGCCACTTTTACTGCTTACAGCGCGGTTGCCGTGTTTTGCCACACTGGCACCTGCGGCCGCAGCCACAAAGGAGCTGGCCGTGGAGACATTAAAAATACCCGAGCTATCACCCCCAGTGCCGACAATATCAACCAAATGCTCACCAGAGACTGATACAGGAACGGCCAATTCGCGCATCACTTGGGCAGCACCGGTAATTTCTTCCACGGTTTCACCCTTTATGCGTAAACCCACCAGAAAACCGCCTATCTGGGCATCTGTGGCCTTGCCAGTCATAATCTGCATCATGACCTCACGCATCTCAGTGGTATCGAGATCCCGGTTTTCCAATACGGCAGAAATTGCTTGTTGAATATCCACTGCTTAGCCTTTTAGTCAGCTTTTGAGAAAGTTTTCGAGCAGATCGTGCCCGTTTTCCGTGAGAATAGATTCTGGATGAAACTGCACGCCTTCCACGGCGTACTCACGGTGACGAAAGCCCATAATTTCATCAACGTCTCCATCCTCTGTCTGAGTCCAGGCGGTCACCTCCAGACAATCCGGTAAGCTCGCCTGATCAACGATCAATGAGTGGTAGCGTGTTGCCTCAAATGGATTGGGTAGCCCTCGAAAAACACCCTCATTGTTGTGATAAATGGGGGAGGTTTTACCGTGCATCACTTCTCTTGCCCTCACCACTTTGCCGCCAAATGCCTGACCAATACTTTGATGACCCAGACAAATGCCAAGAATTGGGACTTTTCCAGCAAAACGCTCAATGGTGGCCACAGAAATTCCGGCCTCATTGGGTGTACAAGGCCCCGGTGAAATCACAATTTTCTCTGGTGCCAATGCGGCCATCTCTTCCAAGGTGATTTCATCATTGCGAACCACCTTCACCTCCGCCTTCAGCTCACCCAGGTACTGGACCACGTTGTAGGTAAAGGAGTCATAATTATCAATCATCAATATCATGGTCAGGGCTCCTTAGACCACCAAGTCCACAGCACGAAAGATAGCACGCGCCTTGTTCATGGTTTCCTTCCACTCAAGGGCAGGAATTGAATCCGCTACCACACCAGCACCCACCTGCACGTAAAGCTTGCCGTCTTTGATCACAGCAGTACGGATAGCAATCGCTGTATCCATATTGCCATTCCAACCGATGTAGCCCACTGCACCACCATAGACACCTCGTTTGACAGGCTCTAGCTCATCAATAATTTCCATGGCCCTAATTTTCGGTGCACCGCTTAAGGTGCCTGCGGGCAATGTGGCTCGTAGTACATCAATAGCACTCGTGCCGGGCTTCACTTGCCCGGTTACATTGGAAGTAATATGCATCACGTGTGAGTAACGCTCTACTTTCATCTGTTCAGTGACTTTCACTGAACCAATTTGTGATACCCGACCAGCATCGTTGCGACCCAGATCGATCAGCATCAGATGCTCCGCGAGCTCTTTGGGGTCATTCATCATGTCTTCTTCTAGCGCCAAATCTTCCTCAGGCGTATGACCACGGCGACGAGTCCCCGCAATGGGGCGTACCGTCACTTCCCCATCTTCCAGTCGTGCCAGAATTTCCGGTGAAGAACCCACAATATGAAAATCGCCCAAATCAAGAAAATACATATAGGGAGAAGGATTGAGACAACGTAATGCCCGGTATAGGTTTAACGGCTCTACATCAAAATCTGTGGAGAGCCTCTGGGATGTGACCACTTGCATGACATCACCCGCCAGAATGTAATCCTTCACCTTATCGACAGCGGCTTTAAAGTTTTCTTCACCAAAACTGGAAACAAATGCCGACTCGTCCAACCCACCGCCATTGAGGTTGACTGGAGGTAGATCAGGTAATGGGTTCTTTAGTTTCGCCTCAAGGTCATCGAGCCTGGACTGCGCCTTGGCCCAAGCATTGGGCTCCTTAGGATCTTCATGCACCACAAAAATCAGTTTCCCCAGTAAATTGTCAAAAATGACCACCTCATCAGAAGCCATCAATAAAATATCGGGGTTGCCCAAATCATCCTCGGGAACAGAGTCTTTTAATCGAGGCTCCACATAACGCACGGTGTCATAACCAAAGTAACCCACCAGTCCACCCGTAAATCTGGGCAGCTGTGATAACTCGGGCATTTGATACTGGGCATGAAAGTCTTCAACATCCTGTAAGGGGTCATCGGTATTACGTGATACCAGCACCTCACCTTCCCGCTCAATCACCAGCTTATCACCGTAAACTTTTAGGATAGTAGTGGAAGGCAGGCCAATCAGGGAGTAACGCCCCCACTTTTCTCCGCCTTGTACGGATTCAAATAAGTAGGAATAAGGCCCGCGGGCCAACTTCAAATAACAGGACAGAGGCGTTTCAAGGTCCGCCAGAACCTCTCGCACCACCGGAATACGGTTATAGTTCTGCTCAGCCAATTCGGCAAATTGTTCAGGGGTCATGGTAATTCCCTTGCGCATACCAGCGCAGAATGATCAGACAACAGACAGATAAGGGTGGCGCCTGAATTTAGGCAGCCTATCAGGTCACTGGCTACGCCATCGCCAGCCCAGCTGGGGAGAATATCGTCGAGCAGAAAAGAAACGTTGACGGTTACCAAAAATCACCGGTGTCTCCAAAGGGTAAGGGGCAAAAGTTCAAAGGGACAAAATCCAAAGTAACATTCTAATCGATTCAGCCTACGCTGAAAAGTCAGCCTGCCTGTGCCAGTTCAGCACGCATGGCTGCAATGGCTTTCCCGTAATCTTCAGCACCATAAATGGCAGAACCCGCCACAAACGTATCTGCACCCGCTTCAGCAATTTGGCGGATATTATTGACTGTCACCCCACCATCAATTTCAAGACGAATATCAAGGCCACTATCATCAATCAATGCTCTAGCCTCTCGCAGCTTATCAAGGGTCGCCGGAATAAATTTTTGACCGCCAAACCCTGGATTAACCGACATCAGGAGAATCACATCAACTTTATCCAGCACATGTCTCACCTGCTCCAAACCAACAGCAGGATTCAACACCAAACCGCTTTTACAACCCGCATTACGAATCAACTGAAGCGAACGATCCACATGCCTTGACGCCTCAGGATGAAAGGTTATCCAACTGGCACCCGCCTCGGCAAAGTCTCCGATCAGTTGATCCACTGGCTCGACCATAAGGTGTACATCAATGGCTGCCGTGGTGCCGTAGTTGCGCAATGCCTCGCACACCATGGGCCCGATCGTCAGATTCGGTACATAGTGATTGTCCATTACATCAAAATGCACCACATCGGCACCAGCATTGAGAACCGCATCAACTTCTTCACCCAAACGAGCGAAATCTGCGGAGAGAATCGAAGGTGCTATCAGGTAATCAGCCATAAGGCCTTCCATACTGGAGTCAATTTTGGCGTACTATGCCGTAGAACGATGCGTGCTGCAACGCGCTAACACCACAGGCTATCGAATAGCCTCGGCATACATGCGCTGAAAGCGATCTGCACTAAAACCACTCATCTGTTGTTTACCCACCAAAATAATGGGCACACCACGACCATTGAGCTTGGCAAAATCCTGCCGACCCTTACGGGATTTTTCAATATCGTATTCCTTGAACGAAATACCCTGTTGCTGAAAATAACGGCGCGCTTTTTTACAAACACCACACCACACAGCGCTATACATCACGACCTGCCGACGGTCGAGAGCATCAAGAAAACTGCTCTCTGAAATACTGAGTGAGGTAATAGTGTTTACCTTTACCTCCACCTGTTCGACAACACCCCCACCGGGCTTTTTATCACTGAAATGTACCTTCCCGGATTCATCTACCCACTTGTAGATTTCACCATAGACCACTGGAGTCAATAAACAGGTACTGACAACTACCCCTATCCAAAACCTGTATAAAGCCATCATCACCACATCCCTGCTCATTACCAGTTTATGCTACTGCCGAATCATACTTCTGAGGACACAGAAAACGCCCCCCTTTAGATGAAATCTAACACAATATATGCGACAGTTTCTCTTTCTAAAGGAAAGTATCAATAGCCATGAGTACACATAACTACCGCCTGATCATTTCCTGCCCGGATCGCGTTGGTTTAGTCGCGGCAGTCAGCTCATTCCTTGCCTCTGAAGGTGGCTTACTCACAGAAGCCAACTATTATCGCGACCCCGAATCCAACTGGTTTTTTATGCGTCAGGTCATTGCTGCTGACTCATTACCCTATGGCCCTGAAGAGCTAAAACAAAGGTTCGCCCCTCTTGCCAAGCAGTTTGATATGGAGTGGCGGCTTACGGACACAAGTGTACCCAAGCGGGTAGTATTAATGGCTAGCAAACAGACGCACTGTCTGTCTGATCTACTCTACCGCTGGCGCAGCCATGAAATGAAGTTTGATATCCCCTGTGTGATATCCAATCATAATGATCTTCGCAGCTATGTGGATTGGCACAATATTGACTACCACCACACACCCGTGGATGCCGATAACAAGACCGAACACTTTGCCACGGTGGAAAAGCTGATAGAAGACAGTAATGCCGATGTCATCGTCCTGGCTCGCTATATGCAAATTCTTCCACCAGAAATATGTGCTAAATATTCCGGCAAAATCATCAATATTCATCACAGCTTTCTACCGGCATTTGTGGGTGCTCGCCCCTATCACCAGGCAGCAGAGCGAGGGGTTAAGCTAATTGGTGCTACCTGCCATTACGTTACCAGTGATTTGGATGCTGGGCCCATTATTGAGCAGGATGTAGTGCGAATCACCCATCACGACAGCATTCCGGATTTGGTTCGCAAAGGGAAAGATGTGGAGAAAACCGTTTTGGCGAGAGGCCTGCGAAATCACCTAGAAGACCGGGTGTTACTGCATGGTAATAAGACGATTGTGTTTGAATAAATACTTAGAATTTAAGATTGGTGGAAAATAGCATACAGACCAAAGTTACTTTTCACTCCTCCCCACCTCCCAAAATTTTTGCATTTCGATATACATAAATGACGCCGTCCAGGCGATCAGAAAAAGCCCTGTTAATGCCTCCAAACCAGCAAGAAAACGTACATGGCCTAAAGGTTCAATATCCCCATAACCCAGAGAGGTATAATTACTAAATGAAAAATAGCTGCAATCCAGTAGCGAACCATCAAAATTACCTGCCAATGAACCAAAACCACCCCACCCCAGCAATAAATAATAGGCAAAGGCAAACAGCCAAATTTCAGCGACATGCGCAAGAAAAACACCGGACACACCAACCAGCACCCTAAATCGTGGCTGAATCCTTAATGATGGCAACAGAATTGCCAACCGATATAACGCCTCGTAATGAATCAATACAGCAAGTGCCACCACGACACAATTGAAAACAAATATCGTTGCCAAACCGCCCAAAACCTAACTCCAAAGTTTCAAAAGTAAGTAAGTGCCCAAAAGATTATACGCCTGCACTCCGTATCGACCCAGTTTTACTGACACTCTTGCAATCCCTCGCTGTTGCCGTAACACTGGGCACATCTCTATTTATGGCCTCAATATGAAGCATTCTGATTTGCGAGAATTCATCGATTTCCTAGAACAACGTGGCGAATTAAAGCGCATCACGGCTGAGGTTGACCCTAATCTGGAAATGACAGAAATCTGTGATCGGACCCTTCGGGCCGGTGGCCCTGCACTATTGTTTGAAAACCCCAAGGGATTTGATATTCCGGTACTGGGCAATCTATTTGGTACACCAGAACGGGTTGCTATGGGCATGGGACAAGAAAGCCTATCGGCCATGCGCGAAGTGGGCGAGCTCCTAGCTTTTCTAAAAGAACCTGAGCCTCCCAAGGGCATCAAAGACCTATGGGAAAAGCGCCACCAGTTTAAACCCATTTTGAATATGCCAGTCAAGGTGGTCAAAAAAGCCCCTTGTCAGACCATCATCATTGAAGGCGATAATGTGGATCTGGGCAAGCTGCCTATCCAAACCTGCTGGCCCGGTGATGCAGGGCCGCTGATTACCTGGCCGCTGGTGATTACCCGTGGTCCAGAAAAAGAACGCCAGAATCTGGGTATCTATCGCCAACAAGTGATCGGTAAAAACAAACTGATTATGCGCTGGCTTTCCCACCGTGGCGGTGCGCTGGATTTTCGTGACTGGCAATTGGCTCACCCCGGCGAACCCTTCCCCATTGCCGTGGCATTGGGTGCAGACCCGGCGACTATTTTGGGTGCAGTGACACCTGTTCCCGACAGTCTGTCAGAATATGCTTTTGCCGGACTGTTGCGTGGAGAGAAAACTGAAGTAGTGAATTGCCTGGGGAGTGATTTACAGGTACCTGCCAGAGCCGAGTTTATTCTGGAAGGCTTTATTTACCCGGATGAGATGGCCGATGAAGGGCCCTTTGGGGACCACACCGGCTACTATAATGAAGTGGATCAGTTCCCGGTATTTACCGTGGAGCGCATCACTCACCGCAAAGACCCTATTTATCACAGTACCTATACCGGCAGACCACCGGATGAGCCCGCTATTTTGGGTGTGGCACTGAACGAAGTATTTGTACCTATTTTGCAAAAGCAGTTTCCGGAAATTGTAGATTTTTATCTGCCCCCGGAAGGCTGCTCTTACCGCATAGCGGTGGTCACCATGAAGAAACAATATCCAGGTCATGCCAAGCGGGTAATGATGGGGGTGTGGTCATTCCTCCGACAGTTTATGTACACCAAGTTTGTGATTGTCACTGATGACGATATTAATGCCAGGGATTGGAATGATGTGATCTGGGCCATGACCACTCGCATGGATCCACGTCGAGACACAGTGATAATCGATAACACCCCCATCGACTCTCTGGATTTCGCCTCACCCGTTTCAGGCCTGGGGTCAAAAATAGGCTTTGATGCCACCAATAAATTTCCCGGTGAAACCAATCGAGAATGGGGTAAGCCTATCGAGATGGATACGGTGGTAAAAGAAAAGATAGACGATATATGGGAATCTCTAGGGATTGATCTCTAGCAATGCATCGTCACCACAAGATCAGATCATTCAGCTCATATCTTCCCATGGATTCGATTTTTCAAACACGACATCGCGCTCATAGCCCGGCACATGTATCCCGTCAGGGGAAAGCTGGATATCGCTTTCATCAATCATTTGCTCACCAAAGCGATAGATGACATCAACTTCACCTTTATCTGAACGATTAGCGTAGTCTGCTGCTGCCTGACGGGTTTGCTCACGGCGCTGCCGATAATCCGCCATGGCCTCACCATAACGGCCCGATAACATCGCCTCTACTTTGGCAGGAGACAACACCACTGCCGTCGCATTATTTCCACCAAAGCCCTTGGAGTTAATAAATGCCACATCCATTTTTCGATCACTGACATCCAAGTCCTGTAATGGAAAAAGCATATTCTTCTGAGCCACATCCTCAGCAATTTTATCCACCGTTTTAATGCCCGGAATGAGATCGTACTTGAAGGTACCTAAAGTAAAGATCAACTGGTCACCGCTGGCACCAGCCAGAGAGTGTCCAACGTACGCTTTTGCCGCCGTGACAGGCCAATCATTAATATCAAAAGCCTCAGCCACGCGATCAAAAATTTCGGATTCTGTCACCCTATTTGCTGGAGTACTGGAACCGTGGGCATGAATAAAGCTATGTTGCCGAACAGCCTCTTCACCCACAACAGCCATCGCAGATGCCACCGCCTTGGCAAAGGAAACATAATTTCCGGCACCAGGTGCTGATATGGATTTTTTAATGCCATCAGCATTGATAAACACGTCAGGCACAGCACCGTGGATATCAGCACCTAGCTCCATAGCCAGAGCATCATCCATAAGAACCGTATATTGGGCACCCTCACCAATGGTGAAGCCACAGTTTTCACCAAATGGCCTGCTGGCTCGTCGCCAATCAGGCACTTCCGTGCCATCCAGCTTACAAAGATTTATGTCGGTGCCCAGTGCACCCATATTGGTAAACCCTTCCATGATTTCTGGTGTCAGGCCTGCCTCTGCACTCCCAACAATCGCCACTCTCCGGCGACCACTGCGAATATCCTGGATTGCAGCCTGCAAGACATAAAGGAACGAAGCACAAGCCCCGGTAATCGCTGCGGTATGACCTACACTTCCCAACACATAGGCATTGATGAAATCTGCCGGCATGGAATTTAGGGACATGGCATACTGTTTCGAGGTTGTTCTCTCACCCTTCAATCTTGCCTGTAGCAACCCACCCAGTCCGTCTTTCGTCACCTGGCCCATGATACTGGTGCCATACACGCCCACTTCATCGGGCCGAACACTGGCAGCGATAGTCTCCCAGGGGATACCCACAGAAGACAATGCATCACTGGCACCTAATAATGCCAACTGTAAGCCTCGGGGGTGAAAACGGGAGTTGTATTGTGCCGCGGGGTCAAACCCGGAAGGTAGCTGCCCTGCTGACTTGGCTTCCTGCTCAGAATAAGTGGGCACCAGGAATTCACCAGCACCATGAATATGGATTTCAAAAAAGCCTTCGTCCAGAGGCTTTACATCCCAATGTTCAGGAATCGATGAGGGCAACTCACGCTTACTCAGCTTGAAGGTGATGCCGTCACCATTTATCGCCTCAAGGTGAACACGTTTGTGGCCATAGATTTTTGTTGGATCAAATAATGAGTCTTCCAGGCGACGAATTAAGGTGCCTTCGAGAACCCGATCACCAAATATATCGGCCACTTGCTCTGCATTGAGTGCCCTGTTATCAACATCGCGGTAACACTCGCCATCCCATGACACTAATGTCATTAGGCAAGCCAAGCCAACGATGGTCTGCTGCTGCTCGGCCTTTGGCAGTGACTCAAGTACGATCCGTCGAAAGGCCTGATGAGATGAACTTCGGCCTGCGGCGTTGTAACCTCCAAAACCGACGATAACAGGCAATGCTTGCATTGATACGGCATCCTTCTCTATGAATACCCAGCAGTCTATCAGGCATACCTCATTGATTTTTGTCTAATTAAGACATAGTCTTATCCATTATGGCCAAAAAATCACCTTCAAACGCATCTATACTGCGTATCGGCACGCTGCTTTATGATAATTTTCTAGGTACCAGCGCCACCCTACCGGTGGAAATGCTTCGCACTGCACAAGCCTCAGCACGTGTCCGCGATCCAAACGCTCGACGAATTGAAGCGGTGACCCTATCCATTGATCATCAACCCGTAGTCTCTCCATCCGGTTTTAATATTGTCCCCTCAGCCACCATTGCTGATACGGAGCCGTGCGACATCATCAGCCTACCTGCACTGTGGCGAAATCCGCGTCCTGCACTCAGTAAATACCGCGACTATATTCCCTGGCTGAAACAACAGGTGGAATTAGGTGCAACTGTGATTGCCGTTGGTACTGGTGTCTGCTTTCTGGCCGAAGCAGGGTTACTGGATAATCAACCTGCCACCACCCATTGGCATTACTTTGATCGCTTCCAAAAGGACTATCCGCAGGTTGAGCTTAAGCGGCAGTACTTTGTTACTCAGGCAGGAAATCTCTATTGCGCCGCTAGTGTCAACGCCATGGCTGAGCTGATGGTGCACCTTGTCTCACGCCTCTATAACCGCCAAGCTGCCACCCAGGTAGAGAGGAATTTTTTCCATGAAATTCGTAGCTCTTTTAAACCCACTAGTTATTTTTCTGATGACGTACAACACCACCCGGATGAACAAGTTGTGCAAGCACAGATTTGGTTTGAAGATAATTTCAGCAAGCCAGTGAAAATTGCTGATGTGGCAACACAATTTGGTTTTAGTATGCGCACCTTTGATCGGCGCTTTAAAAGTGCACTGGGGAAAACACCGTTACAGTATTTACAGAAAATTCGCTTGAGCAATGCTCGGGAGTTACTCCAAAAATCTAACCTATCAGTATCTGAAATATCAGCCCACTGTGGTTATCAGGGCGCTGCGTCTTTCAGCAAAATATTTAATCAACACTTCGGGGCCTCGCCAACAAAATACCGCGAGACGGTGAGAGCCAAGCTATTTAGTACCCATTGATGAAATACAGGAAGTCAGGAAATCCTTTCCATCAGGTGATATAGAGCAGCCATTCACCCATCATTGCCGGCTTGTTGCCGCCCTGAATATCCATAATGGCTTCAACCGTCAGTAGTCTTCCGTCACCTTTAGCCTCATCTGAAAGCACTTTCCAATTGAGTCGAACACTGCTTCCCTCATGGACAGGCGCAATGAAGCGTAGTCGGTTCATACCATAATTTAGAATGGTTACCTGACCAATCTGATTGAGCAGTTCATCCAGCATTAGGTGGGGAAGGAGTGAAAGGTACAAAAACCCATGGGCAATAGTGCCACCTAGAGGCGTTTTAGCAGCCCGCTCGGGATCAACATGAAGGTACTGATGGTCTTGGGTGACATCTGCAAATTGATTAATCTGGTCCTGATTAATAGTAAGCCAGTCAGATTGACCACAAAGTTGTTCGCTCATGACTACCTCTTCAAAAGTGAGTTTGAGCCCATGTTATTTATTGAGAATGGACCCTCGCTAGGCACTCATTATTCCCACCTAACGACACCCGTGTCACACTGTATTCATCAACATGAACATTAACCGTAAACCCTAACCATAAACATAGGTGCCGGGGGCGGCTTCCTGCGGCTTTAAACCTCGACAACCCAGTGACTTCGGTGCGACTTTCTTTCCACCAGAGCGTTCCGACAGCCAGGCAGCCCAGTCATTCCACCAGGAGCCTGAGCACTGCTCAGCACCTACCAACCAGTCCTCTGCAGAGGCGGTCAAATCCTCGTTACAAAAATACTTGGCCTTCTTGTTGGTTGGCGGATTCACTAAACTTTGAATGTGGCCACTGGAACTCAGTACAAACTTGATATCGCCACCGATAAACTGTGTTGTCTTATAGCAAACTTTCCAGGGTGTAATATGGTCAGTAAGACCCGCAGTAATATATTTATCACAATCCAGCACCGTCAAGTCGATCTCTGATCCCAGCACTGTCATACCACTATTGGCTAAAGGGTTATTCTCGTATATATCCAGGAAATCACTGTGTAATTGAGCAGGAAGATTTGTTGAGTCACTGTTCCAATAAAGGAGGTCAAAGGCAGGCGGAGCCTCTCCCATCAGGTAGTTGTTAACATGATAATTCCATACCAGATCATTGGGACGCATCCAACTGAACACCTTGGCTAATTCTGCCCCTTCGAGCATGCCTTTTTCCTGTGACTTAGACCGGGCAAGCTGCAATGTGGCAGGTGAGCTGTAAATTCCTAGCTCCAACTCATCGGAATGCATATCGAGCATACACACTGACAGACTCAGACTATTCACCACCGGGGTCTCAGCGTGTTGCAGATAAGAGGATAAAATGGAGGCGGTGATCCCTCCAGCGCAGGCTCCCACAACGTTTAGGTCCTCGCTGCGAGTAATACTCAGGATAGCTTTCACCGCTTCAGCCGCCGCCTCAACGTATTGATCCATACCCCAGTGACGATGCTCTTTTGTCGGATTGCGCCAGCTGATGGCAAATACCTGAAAACCCTCCTGAAGACAGAACTGAAAGAAGCTCTTTTCCGGGGTTAAATCATAGATATAAAACTTGTTGATTTGGGGCGGCACAACCAACAGAGGCCGCTTATAGACTTTGGCAGAGAGCGGTTTGTACTGAAGCAACTCCAGTAGCTCATTGCGAAACACCACCGCACCCTCAGAAACCGCTAAATTTTTACCCACCTCAAATTGGCTTTTATCCACTTGGGAGGGCATCCCATTATTATTTTTCTGATCATCCACAAAGTTGCGCAGCCCTTTCAGTAAACTGGCACCCCTCGTCTCTACAGCACGACGTAACGCCTTAGGATTGCTAAGCAAGAAATTGGTGGGTGCCATGGAGGTGGTGATCAGCTCCTTAACAAACTTGGCTCGGCGCTCATCTACCGCATCCAGCTCTAGCTCATCCACAAGCTCCCCCATGGACTCATCCCAAGCAAAATAAGCCTGCTTTAACTTACGACAAAGTGTATTTTTCTCCCAAGCCGGATCATCAAAACGTCGGTCACCCTTTCGGCCTTCATACTTGTCCGTACCCTTGAGGATATCGGCTACCTTGCTGGCAAAATACTTGGTGTTGCGTACTACTTTGGATGGCTGAGTAACAGCCTGCTTAATGGTTTTTTTGACCGATGCTTTCAGCTCCTCGGTACTGACCCCGACCAATGGGTTCAACGCTACCGTCGCCTCAATCGCTTTGGCTAACAATTCCTCCTGTTCCTGAACAGCCGACTTTTTGCTCTGTTTGGACATTGCTTAACCCTCAAAAACTATTAGTGCTGACAATGGGTCTTACCCAAAGAAGGAGCCCACACCGGTGGTGACTGACTAGAGGTTTTCCAACAAGTATTTTTCCAGGCTTTCCAGGTCCGGAATAAGCGCTATCCTCTCATCAAATCCAACCTTCATCGTTGTGTGCGCAGTCTTCGTGGTTCCAGAAATTTCCTGTAACTGGTCATCTTCAGAGATTCGCACCAGATGAGGAAAATCCTGTATTTGAATGGCATAAAAGGGAAACCCAGTAGCAGAATTCTGGGAATGGTTAAGAGTATTCATCACCAAGGCTAACGAAACCTCAGAACCCCCCGGCCTATCCCCTCCAGTAAGTACTTCAAATGAGATAAATGGCACACGCTCCTTTCGCCATTCCACCCAACCTAGCAGCCAGGCCGGCGCATCAGCTTGTGGTTCACAATCAACATGCTGAATAACCTCGGCTACCGATGACATAGGCAACAACAAAGAATCACTACTCAGCTGAACAAACAGGCTATCAACCTCATCCTGTTGACTCTTTTGCTGCATCATCAATTCACCCATGATGTTTACTCCGCTGTCACGCCAATAAACGCTGAAATGGCTTCGAGCAGTGTTTCTTCCTGATAAGGCTTACCTAAGTATTGCTCAACACCCAATGCAAGTGCTCGATCCCGGTGTTTTTCTCCTGTTCTGGAGGTAATCATAATGATTGGAATTTTTTTAAGTTCTTCATTACCCTTAACCCGGCGTGCCACTTCAAAACCGTCCATGCGCGGCATCTCAATATCTAGCAATATCAGATCTGGTAATTGGTCTTGCAACAATTTCATTGCTTCAACCCCATCTCGCGCTGTGATCACATTGAAGCCTTCTCGCTCCAGAAAACGGCCGGTGACTTTCCGCACCGTCACAGAATCATCCACCACCATCACTGTCGACGCCACAGACTGCTTCAAACTTCCCTGCGTATTAAGTA
This sequence comes from Porticoccus sp., assembly GCA_011049795.1. Next base: position 1,087 of record DRHD01000040.1, on the reverse strand, counting down.
CTTCAACCCCAGCTCTGGCCGTAGCCTGTGCTCGTAACAGGGCGAGCAAATCAAGGATTACGACCACACGGCCATCACCCAGAAGAGTGGCCCCTGACAGACCAGGAACCCGGCTAAACTGAGGACCCAAACTCTTCACGACTATCTCATTGCTACCGGCCAAACCATCTACCTGAACAGCGTATGAGCGTGTTTTTGAATGAACCAGTACTAACAGGGCAGATTCAGTGGACATATCGATCTTGGGTGTCAACTCATCACTTAACAAACTGCCGAGGTAGCGCACCTCATAATTACCCCCCGCATATTCAAGTCGTGCATCTGGAAAGCGGTAGTAATGCTCCAGCTCCATGGCACTGACCCGCACAACGCCATCCACGCTATTCAACGGCAGAGCAAACAAATCTTCCCCAACTTCAATCATCAATGCTCGATTGACCGACACCGTAAAAGGCAGGCGCACTGTAAACTGTGAGCCCTCACCTTTTTTGGTGGTAATCTGCACAGAGCCGCCAAGCTCCCGCACTTGGCTATTGACCACATCCATGCCAATACCACGGCCTGAAACATGAGTCACTTTTTGTGAGGTAGAAAAACCTGACTGAAAAATAAATTGGATCACCTCTTGGTGATCTAATTCGCTATCCTCCGTCATCAAACCTAGCTCTATGGCTCGCAGACGAATTGCCTCAACATTGAGGCCACGCCCGTCATCTGACAGCTGCAAGAGAATGTCACCACCCTCACGAATCAACCCTACGGAGACGACACCCGCTTCCGGTTTACCTAGCTCAAGTCGTTCTTCTGAAGACTCAATCCCATGATCGATGGAATTCCTAATCATATGCTCCAAGGGCGGCAGCATTTGCTCCATCACTGAGCGATCCATCTCACCATCCACATTGGCCAGGATCAATTCCACGTCTTTACCCAGTTCGTCGCTGACCTGACGCACCATACGGCGCAACCTAGGCACGATTCTCGAGAATGGCACCATACGGGTCCGCATCAAACGTTCCTGTAGGTCTGTATTAATCCGGGATTGTGTGAGTAACTGCGACTCTGCACCCCTAGCCTTGTCAGCGAG
>DRHD01000039.1 GCA_011049795.1 Porticoccus sp. | reverse complement strand
GCATACACGGTGGTGATTTTATTTTGCTCATCGATCAAATAGAGATCGGCAACATTGATCGAAGGGTATTCCGTTTGCAGGGTGATGCGGACGGCATGTGGCAGCGGGTTGCGTAGCTGGCCTTTAAACCAATAAAGGCCGGGCTCCATGATGAGGCTGTTTTCACGCTGGGAGCCCTTCTGCCAAGGCAGGTCGACACTCATGGCAGGATCGGCAATTTGTCCAAGGTGATAAATTTTCTGCTGGTCATACACATAATCCAGACTTGGACTGATGGTGGTTTTGGCCGCGTCAGCGTCCAGAGTGATTTCATCGGAGCTGGCAATGGCTTCAGTGACCATCGCTAGACTGATAATAATGACAAATAGAAAACGGGCGAATTTAGTAGCTAGCATGATGGGTATTTTATTGTTGCTATCAAAGAAAGCACTGTAACATCAAACCTTTATTGACCAAAGGGGTTAATCTATCAACTAAACTGCTTTGGTTTAGGTGGCTCAGCTGTCGGTTTTTTGTCCAGAGACTGTAGAAGGACTATGGTTTGTGCCGCTCACAATCAATCAGTACTAATCCTCGCCGTTGCTGTTTATAATCGTTGGGCTATGCGGGCATCCGATATAAAATAAGCAGATAAATTTCGTCGGCACTCATTAAAGAATACAATCAAAAACATTTATTAAGCACTACATTTAATCACTACAGGGGAGACTCAATGAAACAAGCGTTTGTCACAATGTTAGGTATGCAGGATAAAATGAACCAGAAGGTGCATGCCGATTGGATAACCCAGCGATTTGAATGGTATCGGGCTATCTGGATTGAATGTGGCGAGCTGGTTGAGCACTACGGTTACAAATGGTGGAAGAAACAAACCCCCGATATGGACCAAGTAAAACTCGAAGTGATTGATATCTGGCATTTTGGTATGAGCGCGCTGTTTACTGAGGGCGATACCCTTGAAGATATTGCTGAGTTGATGGAAGGTCAATTACTGGGCTATCGCTATGAGCCTATGGACGTTCGAGATGCGACGGAAGCACTGGCTCAGGATAGCCTGGAGAGCAAAAGTTTCTCCGTCGCTCTGTTTTGGAACCTGATGAATTCAGTTGAAATGGATTTCGAGCAGTTGTTTGTTCAATATGTGGGCAAGAATGTACTGAATTTTTTCCGTCAGGATAATGGTTACAAGGATGGCAGTTATATCAAACAGTGGCAGGGGCGTGAAGATAATGAGCATTTGGTTGAAATTTTAGCGGAGTTGGATACCAACTCGGTCAGTTTTGGTGATGATGTTTATCAGGCTTTACAGCAGCGCTACCAATCCCTTAATGCTTAAATAGGAAGCTAGTCGCTAACCATGGAAGATAAGTCACCACAAAAAATCTCTACCAGCGCTTTAGCTAAAGTGCTGGAAGTGCCTGTTCAGCAATTATTCAGTACCTTCAAAGATTATGGCTGGATTCGCAAGCTGGACGAAGGCTGGGCGCTAAGTGCTAAGGGTGAATTTGAAGGGGGTGAATACGTTCATAGCAAGCGTTATGGCCGTTACATTGTTTGGCCGGAAGAATTAGCCCAACACCCGCTGCTGCAAGCGTTGGAAGATAACCGTCATATCTCAGCCACTGCTATTGGTAAAACCAGTGGCTTAAATACCCGGGAAGTGAACCGGGTTCTGGCTGAGTTAGGCTGGATCAAACATGGTTTTCAGGGCTGGGAATTAACGTCCTTGGGTGAGCAGCGCGGCGGCATCCAGCTAGAAAATGATAGTAGTGGTACGTTCTACGTGGTGTGGCCGCAAGACATCCAAGCGGAGTCGGTACTCAATAAACAGTTATTGTTTTCCGCTGAAATCTATTCCGAGGGCGCATCAAGCGGCGACGATTTATTTGCCGGGCAAAGTCAGTACCAGAGTGTTGATGGTCATCAGCATGGCAGTAAAGCGCAGCTACAGATTTGCCATTGGTTATACATGGCGGGATTAGCTCATGCTTGTCAGCGCCGTTTACCGGTGGATGAAGACTTGTTTGCTGATTTTTATTTGCCGGGACAACAACTTTATATTGAATGCTGGGATGATCACGACAGTTCAGGTTTGGCGCAAAGAATGAAGCGAAAAGATATTTATCAGCAGCTGGGTTTTGCTGTAATCGATATAGAGAAAGAAGATTTAAATCAACTGGACGAGGTGTTAACCCGGCAGTTTCGTAAACAGGGTGTCCGGGTCTATTAATTGATGAATATGAAATGCTAAAAAAATTCTGGAGTCTGGTGGTTTTATCGTTGGTGCTTGCTACCGTCTTTTTGATTTGGCGTTTACAGCAAAACACGATCTACCAGTTAGAGGTGATTAATAGTGCAGAAAAACCTGTTGACTATGTGCGTCTTTTTGGTTCGGCAATGGCTAAAGAATTGAAGTTTGAGCAGTTAGCCCCCGGTGACTCCAGTACCCTTGTCGCCATCCTTAAGTCCGAAGGTGATTTAAAATTCGAGGTATTGATCGATGGTAACAGGATTGATACCTTTATCGAACAGGATGTTCAGCTATTGAAGAGCGATCAACAGCGATTGGAAATTCATCCTAATAATCGTTTTATTATTAGTGATTCAGTAGGGCAATAAATCAATAAGTTGGTCCGCTACTAAGGGTGGTACAGGCATAGGCTAGAATTATCTCTTCGCCTATACTCTTTTATTGTAAACAGTGTCCATAGAGGCGTAGTTTGAATTTTTTACTGACAAAGAATTACTTGAGATTGTCCATTTTATATATTGTTGCTGTTTATATACTATGTTTTCTGGCGCATTATAAGTTGCTATCAGGAGAAGCTATGGACTGGCTGGTTAATGAGCAGATGCTGACTAATGCAGAGGATTCTTTTTTTGAGATTTTTTCTGCAGTAGCCTGGTTTTTCGCTGCTATTCTGTTCTTTTTCCTGAACCGTGTTAGTGTGAAGAAGAACCTTTCTGGTCTACATAAGCTATGGTTTTTGTTGTTTTTTATTTTAAGTGTGTTTGCATTTGGTGAGGAAATTAGTTGGGGGGATCATTTGTTTGACTATTCTCATGACTTGGGGATTGTACAGATTAATGCCCAGCAAGAGACTAATATTCACAATGTTAATTTGTCAAAGATTTTAGACTTGAGTGAAGAGAGCGCTTTTTATCCGTACCTTGATAACTTTGGCTATATTCTTACGCCGTTATTTTACTTAGTACTTGCCTTTATCTGGGTGTTTCTTCCGTTGATAAAATTGAAGACGAGCTTGGGTAACCATGCTCTATTCAAGGATATGCCGGTACCATCAATCGGGTTTATGGTTTTTTTCATTATTCATGGAGTGTTTTTTGTTTTTATCGATGTTGCCTTGTTTAATGTTGGGCCGGTGTTTGAGATGTTTATAGGTCTGGCGGCCGTTATTGTTGCTTTAGACATGATTAAGAATGCTAATTACAAGGATGGAGTACTAACGCAGGAGGCTTAACGCCGAAATTTATTTTCAACCATAAGATCAAGATTCCCCTTTTTATTAATTGCTACGCTCTGAGCGGCTGTTGTTTGCACTAGGCCGAACTAATAGCCTCGTCTTGACGGGGTATATTTATGTCCGAAACTGGGGTGTTAAACCGGCATAAACGATAAGTAGTCTGCTTTCTAATTAAGTGCGGTTTGTACGATTGATTTGGCCTTAATGTTTAATTATGTCAGATTGGGTTTGCGGGCTACAGAAAAGACCTAGCATAAAAACACTGGTGCAACCAAACTATGTTACAAGCTAGCGCAGCTACAGCTAATCCTCACGTTTTAACCTATCAAATGCTCAATTTTATCCAGCAATGCAAAGTCCTTTTCACTAACGCCGCCGACATCATGAGTGGTGAGATATATATCGACGGTACGATAGACGTTAGCCCATTCGGGGTGATGATCCATTTTTTCAGCTACTAGCGCAATTTGTGATAAAAAACCAAAGGCATGGACGAAATCTTCAAACATGAGTCGTCGGTAAAGTTTGTTATCCTTAAAGGCCCACTGTGAATTTTCGCCCAGTTTTTCCAAAATTTCAGTTTCACTCAGTGCTCTGTGCTCGCTCATTACTGGCTCCTTGGTTGGCGTCGGCTAAGCATAACACCACATTCGATATGATCGGTATAGGGGAACTGATCAAAGATGGCGAATTTTTTGATCTCGTGTGTTTTGCAGATGTGTTGAAGGTTTTTGTGCAGTGTATTGGGGTTGCAGGAGATATATAGAATATTATCAAAGCGGGTAATAAGATCTTCCGTTAACTTGTCGAGACCAGCTCGGGGCGGGTCGACCAAAACGGTACTGAAGTTATAGCTATTTAGATCGATATCCTTGAGTCGACGAAACGCTCTTGCTCCCGCCAGTGCGCTGGAAAAGTCTTCGCTCGACATGCGTGCGATTTTAATGTTTTCAATCCCATTGAGGTCAAAGTTGTAGTTGGCGGATTTAACGGAGGTTTTGGAAATCTCTGTGGCTAACACCTTGTCAAAATGTTGTGCCAATACGCAGGTGAAATTACCATTGCCGCAGTAGAGTTCGACCAAATCGCCAGTTAAGTGTTTGGCGTTATTCGCAGCCCAACTCAACATTTTTTGGTTAACGCAGGCGTTGGGTTGGGTGAAGCTGTTTTCTACCTGTTGAAAATGATATTCCCGCTCGTTAACGGTTAGGGTTTCCGTCACATAATCCTGATTTAAGACTAGGCGTTGTTTTTTACTACGACCAATAATGTGGATGCCCAGCTGTTGTTGTAGCTGCTCGGCCAATTGTAACCATGAATCATCCAGCGGTTTGTGGTAAATCAAAGAGACCAGTACCTGCTGACTTAAGGTGCTAAGGAATTCAATTTGGAACAGCCTATGGCGTAATAGGCTTGAGCCCTTAATGGCAGACAGTAATTCAACCATCACCCGATTAATGATTTCTGCGCCGATAGGAAAGTGATCGATGCGTACCGGTTGCTTGGGCTGCTCTTTATTAAACATGGCATAGAAAGAGTCGTCCCCCTCGTGCCAGATTTTAAATTCGGCCCTGACCCGAAAATGTAGTACCGGGGAATCGAATACGTCTAATACTGGCGGTTCAAATTCACTGAACTGCGCTGTGATGCGCTTTGCTTTATCATCGAGCAATTGTTGATATTGGGCGGGGTCGACATTACTTAATGGCATAGTATGGCTGGTCAGGTCGTTATCAGGGTGCGCATTATAGTGAATTTTCCCTCCGTTGCGTAATGAATTACGGCGCTGTTTTCGTTACAATCGCAGTAATAACAATAGAGTGGAAGAGTCAGCATGAAAGTATTAGTTACCGGCGGTGCGGGTTACATAGGCAGTCATACCTGTGTTGAATTATTGGCTGCAGGCTATGAGGTAGTGGTGGTTGATAATCTGTCTAATAGTCATCCAGAGGCTTTGCGACGGGTTGAAGAGATTGCGGGCCGCGGAGTCGATTTTTTTCAGCTGGATATCTGCGATAGTAAAGGTTTAGACCAAGTCTTTAGCCGGCATAAAATTGATGCGGTGATTCATTTTGCTGGTTTAAAGGCGGTGGGTGAGTCAGTTGCCCAGCCTTCACGTTATTATAAGAATAATGTTTATGGCACCTTGGTGTTATGTGATGTGATGACCAAGCATGAGGTCTTCAATTTAGTATTTAGTTCCTCGGCAACGGTCTATGGCGATCCGGCTACCGTGCCCATCAATGAGAGCTTTCCCCTGTCGGCCACTAACCCCTATGGTCGTTCAAAATTGATGGTTGAAGAAATTCTTCGCGATTTGAATGTGTCTGACACTCGCTGGAATACGATTTTGTTGCGTTATTTCAATCCTGCGGGTGCCCATGAGAGTGGCCGGATTGGTGAAGACCCGAACGGTATTCCGAATAATTTGATGCCCTATATCACCCAGGTTGCTGTCGGTAAGTTGGACGCTTTGGCGGTATTTGGTAGTGATTATGCGACGGTTGATGGCACCGGTGTCCGGGATTATATTCACGTGGTGGATTTAGCCCTGGGGCATCTGAAAGCTTTAGAAAAGCTAGCCGAAAACCCTGGTGCGGTAGCTTACAATCTTGGTACTGGCCAAGGCTATTCAGTATTGGAAGTGGTGGCTGCGTTTGAGAAGGCCTCGAATAAACAAGTGCCATACAATTTAGTGGATCGTCGTCCCGGCGATGTCGCCAGTTGCTATGCTGATCCGGCGTTTGCGGCGCAAGAATTAAATTGGTCGGCGAAGCTGGGTATTGAAGACATGACCCGTGATAGTTGGCGGTGGCAGAGTCAGAATCCCTCGGGATACAAAGAGAGTTAAACCTTCGTAGGCAGTTCGGGCTACAAGCGGCTTATAGTCGGTCTTGATTACGATCTTGCCAGTATTGTTGAGCGAGTGCCAAAGCCTGTTGCTGGGTATCGGCTTTATTGAGTAATCTCAGAGCAACGGCGAGAGTGCCGGTAATGGCATTGTTGGCGTATTGATCTTCTTTTTGACCGCGCCACACGGCAATCAAATCCTTTATCTCCAACTTCTCTGGAGGATGTTGACGGCCTTCAACCATTTTTGGCCAGAACTCTTCAGCAGCAATGCCGTCTGTTACCGTTTTAACGGTACAGCTG
>DRHD01000038.1 GCA_011049795.1 Porticoccus sp. | reverse complement strand
GACCGGGTTTCACCCTTCGGCACGTGAATACCCAGCATTGCATCAACCAGTGCCGCATAACCTTTCGAAAAACCGTACACCACCACCTATTTTGGGCACCAGCACGGTTCAGCTTCAGGGCTGTATTGAGCAGTTGAGCCAATGTGATGCCGTTGCGATTGATACAGAATTTATGCGAACGGATACTTTTTTCCCCATTTTGGGGTTGGTTCAGCTCTATGATGGCGAGACATGCTGGCTAATTGATCCGCTTGAGGTTTCTGACCTGAGCTCTCTGGCAGAGATGTTGACGAATCCGGACATCACTAAGGTGTTTCACTCGTGCTCTGAAGACCTTGAGGTGTTGCAGCATGTACTTGGTTGTGTCCCAGAACCCTTGTTCGATACACAGGTTGCCGCTGCGATGGTGGGGTACGGTTTTTCGAAAGGTTATGCGGCACTGGTTGATGCAATGCTGGGTATTCACGTGCCGAAGGGTGAAACCCGGTCAGACTGGTTGAAGCGGCCACTGCGCGAGGCACAGCTGGGTTATGCCGCATCGGATGTTTACCACTTGTTGCCGGTCTACCGTCAGTTGTGTGAGAGTCTGAATCAATTAGACCGACATGCTTGGGTGGATGAGGAGATGACATCTTTGATCGAGAGGTCTGCCGACAGAGATGACATTGATCATTATTATCTGAAAGTAAAAGGTGCCTGGCAACTCACCCCCCAAGGGCTTGCAGCACTTAAATTACTTTGTCAGTGGCGTGAAACAGAGACGAGAGCACGCAATCGCCCACGTAATCGCCTGGTGGCAGATAAAGCACTATTAGAGATTATTATTGTTAATCCCCAGGGAAAACATGCGCTGGCTGAAATTGAGGGTATGCACCCAGGGATCATGCGCCGCTATGCTGACACACTCCTTGAGTTGCTGGATCGCGGCCTGAGAACAGATAAAGCTGATTGTCCTGCGCCACTATCGGAGCCTTTACCCAGGCAGGCAGGAGACACGATTAAACGGCTTAAAAAAGCTGTCGTTAAACAAGCCGAGGTTCTAGATCTTCCGCCAGAGGTGTTGGCTCGAAAACGTGACCTTGAAGCGCTGGTGCGAAGCATGTTGGAACAACCACATACTGAGTTGCCTGCATCCATTGCTAATGGTTGGCGGTATGAGGCTATTGGAAAAATTTTGTTGGATGCGGCGAACGCATCATCCAATAAGAGCACTGAATAAGTATTCAGAATTAAGAGAGCTGGGTAAGAGAGTGGTATGGTAAAGAAAATTTATAGTGGTTGTATTTGTAGTGTCTATCGAAGCCCCAAAGCAGAGGGGATGTATCTGTATGTGGACAAGAAAAATGATCTGGAGTCTGTTCCAGAAGCCTTGCTCAAGCGGTTTGGGAAGCCAGAGTTAGCCATGACGCTCCTGTTGACCCCAGAAAAAAAACTTGCTCGTGCCGATGTGAAACGAGTGCTAGCGATGATTGATGAACAGGGTTTTTATCTTCAAATACCCCCGCGTCCTGATGAAATAATGCAGGAATTGCGAAATAAAAATACGTTGATGTAACAGGTGACCCTTTGAGTCAGCCATCCTGGGTTTCCAAGCCATTTACTGAGATGTCTCAAGCTGAGTGGGAAAGGCTTTGTGATGGCTGTGCTAAATGTTGCCTGCACAAGCTGGAAGATGAAGACACGGGTGAGATCTTTTATACCAATGTGGCCTGCGAGTTACTGGATGATCATAACTGTCAGTGCCGTGATTATGACAATCGATTCTCTCAGGTGATCGGGTGTCTCAAGCTGACACCAGAAAACCTGCCTGAGCAGAAATGGTTGCCCAGTACCTGTGCCTACCGCCTGTTATTGAATGGAGAGCCATTACCTCCTTGGCATCCACTGGTTTCTGGTGACAGCCAGTCAGTGCACAACGAAGGTATGTCTGTTCGTGGCAGGGTTTTATCTGAAGAGTCTGTTCATGAGGATGATCTGGAAGACCATATTATCCATTGGGTCGAGTAAGTCAGCTTGTAGAATCCAGAGATCACTGATGAGATTACTTACAAGTCATATGGTTTAACCGAGGGTTAGTAGAAAGAGTATGGAGACTTATATGTATACGCCAGAGAACTACCTTTGGGGAATGGTGGGCTACTATATTGGTTGCCTTTTGGTTTTACTTTATCTGTGGCGTTTCAGAAAATTAATACCGGGTCGATATTTTCGAGATTTATTTCTGCTGTTGGTGGCCACCATATTATTGGTTCCCATAACGGCTTATCCCGATGGGTATTATTTAGCTCCGGCCTGGTTTGTCAGTCTGTTTGAAGGGTTTACGGAGGCAACCGAGAAAGGCTATCTACGGGGTGCCAAGCCTATTCTCGTGTGTTATCTGGCAGCAGTTTTTCTCTATCTCTGCGGGGTAATATTCGGTATTTATCGACGCCCTGCCAGAATAGCAAAAAGCTCAGATTCTTCTGAGCCTACGGGCAAGTGAGTGGCACCGATATATTCAGTAGAAATACGGTGAGCAGCGTAGGATGCAGCGAATACACCGAGCCAGATAATTACCAATACCGTGAGGTCATGCATAGTTTTTTATACCTTAGTTTATAAGGTATATGTTACCTGTTCTGCAGGCTGAACTGGTAGTGATCCAGGTCAGTGAATACCATGCATATGTTTTTTCAGGTAAGGACAAAGGAGTAGTAGAAGAACTCCTGCACCACAACCCACCAAAAATAATGTACCAAATAGATTGGTGTAACTTGTTAGGGCTGAAGCTGTATCGATCAGTTGACCTGTTGGCGTATCTATAGCTGCTAATTTGGCGATCTGTACAGCAATAAATTCTGAATAGGCGGTCGCAAGAAACCAGGTTCCCATCATCAGCCCGACTATTCGTGGTACAGACAGTTTAGTGACGGCTGAAAGTCCCACTGGTGAAAGACAAAGTTCCCCCGTGGTGTGCAGAAAATAGGCCAGAATCAGCCAAATGGCAGCGACCTTTCCAGCCTCATTCGGGAATGCACCACCAATAACCAACGCGCCAAATCCTAACCCTGCTTGAATAATGCCCAGAGAAAATTTAACCGGAGTATTGGGTTCCAGTTGGCGCTTGGATAGCGTCGTCCAAAGGGTAGCAAACATGGGTGCCAGCAACATGATAAACAAGGGGTTGAGAGCGCCAAATTGTGATGCTTTAACGTCTATTCCCAAGATGTTTCTGTCGACGACTCGATCTGCATAGAGGGTCATTGAGGCGGCCGTTTGCTCGAATAATGCCCAGAACACCACCGTTGAAAAAGTCAGAGCTATAAGTACAGACATACGCCCGCGTTCGACCGGGCTACATCGAGTAAGAATAAACCAGAGTAGACCCAGGGCGATGAGCAGCGCCAGACCATTCAGTGATAACCCCACCATGAGGGGGGCTTGAACCAGCTGCCAGATACCGAGCAATGAGAGCAGGCCGCCTAGATAGATGAGCAACTCCCGGTTAATCCATGGCAGTACGAATTGCTTGAGTAGGGCCGGGTCATGGGGTTCAGCTAAGCCCTGTAAATGACGCTGACCATAAAGGAAGATTGCCAGCCCAATCAGCATGCCAATACCTGCGGCGCCAAATCCGTATCGCCAGCCCCATGTCTCACCAAGATAGCCACAGAGCAGTGTTGCAATAAAAGCGCCGATATTGATCCCCATATAGAAGATGGTGAATCCACTATCTCGGCGGGGATCATTGATGCCGTACAGTTTTCCCACGATGGTGGAAATATTGGGTTTTAGAAAACCAACACCCACGATAATAAGGGCAATGGAAAAATAGAAAATCTGAAGAGCTTTCTCATCACGTATAATCTCTCCATTCTGGTATTGAGCCGCTGTGCCTTCAATGGCCATACCGAGATGACCGAGTGCCAGTAGGCAGCCACCAAAAATGACCGCTTTCCGCATACCCAGGTAGCGATCAGCCAATAAACCACCTATCACCGGTGTAGAGTAAACCAGCGCAGCGTAGCTGCCCAGTACATCCAGCCCCATTGCATCTGTAAACAGGTGGTATTTGGTCAGGTACAGCAGTAACAAGTATTTCATGCCATAGAAGGAAAAACGTTCCCACATTTCTGTGGCAAAGCAAACGTAGAGACCCTTCGGGTGGCCAAAAAACTGTTCAGATTTGTCGGTCATTCGAGTTGTGTTCTATCCGTTGTATTTTTTGCCCGCTGCCTTTCTTGATAGTAACTGGTCTTTTTGGATAGTAACTGGTCTTTTTGGATGTTACCCGTTTTTCTCATTTAGGTTAATGCGATGATGTTGTGGTTGCACTCCGAGTGATCATTTCGATAGCATGGAGCTCATATTTAGCGCATGGGTGGGTTGTGGTACGTTTTCTCCATTGCTCATTAAACAGGATATTCACGAGGGAGTTGTCATGGTATCGAACGAGTCTGTCACAGACGTAGCTGAGGCGGTACAACGGGGGCAGCAGCGGTTCGGTGTGCCTGAAACCCTGCCTCCTTCAGAATTTAGTTCCTTGCTTGATGTGTTACAACAAACTGTCGAGGAGTTTCCACAGCATCCTGCGTTAACAGCACTGGGGCATACGACTAATTACGCCGAGTTAGACCGGTTGTCGACAATTTTTGCCACATATCTACAGCAGCAGACAGATTTAAAGCCTGGGGATAGGCTGGCTATTCAGATGCCGAGTGTTACCCAGTATTTGGTGGTAGCCTATGGTGCATTTAAGGCAGGTCTGGCTGTTGTTAATATCAACCCACTCTATACCGAAGTAGAACTTGAATATCAGTTTAGTCATGCTGATGTAAAAGCGGTGGTGGTTTTTGACAAGTTTCTACCTCACGTTGAAGCAGTGAGAGAGAAAACACCGATTAATTATGTCTTTGTGACCTCGCCGTTTGACCTTCATCCACCGATTCAGCGTTTGTTGATGTCGACACTGTTAAAAGTGATGGGTAAGTCAGTTGCTCCTGGTACTGCCATTCCTTTACGACACGCACTGAATGCGGCTTCCGTCGATGGTTACCAGCCTGTGTCATTGGGATCAGATGATATGGCACTACTACAGTACACCGGGGGAACAACAGGGGTGTCTAAACCAGCCATTATCAGCCATGGCAACCTAGTGAGTGTGACCCGTCAAGGCTGGGAATTGTTACGGTTGTCCGCCACCGTAAGAGGTGAAGAGCGTATTGTTTCGCCGTTACCCCTCTATCACATCTATGCGTTTGCCTTGGTCGCCACGATTGGTATTTATATGGGGGCACATACGCTGTTGGTGCCAGACCCCCGCAATATTAATGGGTTCATAAAACTGCTGCGCCGTTGGCCAGCAACCATTTTTTCTGGCTTGAACACCTTGTTTGTCGCACTGTTGAATCACAAGGATTTTAACAGTATAGATTTCTCTACTTTAAAAGTGACGATGTCTGGTGGTGCGGCATTGGCGACAGGACCAGCAGAGGACTGGGCCAGTGAAACCGGATGTACTATCAGTGATGCCTATGGTCTTACCGAGGCATCCCCCATCGTTTCCTTCAGCCCACCCAATTCAGGTAAACCCGGTTCTGTGGGGATTGCCATGCCAGATACCGAATTGCGTATTAGTGATGAACAGGGTAATGCGCAAGCGGTCGATGAACACGGCGAAATATGGGTTCGTGGACCACAAGTCATGGTGGGGTATCTCAACTTTCCTGAGGAAACAGCCAAGACGATTACCGAGGACGGCTGGTTGAAAACCGGGGATATCGGTTCGGTAGATGCCGACGGTTTTCTTTATATTCACGATCGCCAAAAAGACATGATTAATGTGTCGGGTTTCAATGTGTATCCCAATGAAATCGAAAGTGTAATTTCCAAGCACCCGGATATAACCTATTGTGCGGCGGTGGGTGTTCCCGATGACCATTCAGGAGAAGCGGTTAAATTATTTGTGGTCAGTATTAACCCTAGCTTGAAGGATGATGATATTCGGGATTTTTGTAGTGACAAACTGGCTCGTTACAAGCTACCTAAACACATTGAATTTCGTGATGAGCTACCGCTCTCCAATGTGGGCAAAGTATTGCGTAGGGTGTTACGCGACAGCTAATCCATGCAAAACGAACTTAAGAAGTGGCAAGCGTGTATTGCCGAGTGCCTTAGTGCCGACCGTTTCCGTCTCAATCAGCAACTGAGTAAAATTGAGCAGCGTGCCAGCCACGGTAAACCTTTCGATAAAGAGCTGAAACAGTTCGGCCAGGCATTGGAGCGCTCACAGCAAAAGTGCAGTGCGCGAAGGGCTAGCGTGCCGACAATTGAATACCCTGAAGAGCTACCCATTTCTGCCCGGCGTGATGATATTCGCGATGCCATTGCAAACCATCAAGTGGTGATTGTTGCAGGAGAAACGGGTTCCGGAAAAACTACTCAGCTACCCAAAATTTGCCTTGAACTGGGGCTGGGTGTGTCAGGCATGATTGGGCATACACAGCCCAGGCGAATTGCTGCCAGAACGGTGGCTAACCGTATTGCTGAAGAGTTGAATCAGACATTGGGTGAGACCGTCGGTTATCAGGTTCGCTTTAATGATGTGCGCAGTGATAACACGCTTATTAAACTGATGACAGATGGCATTTTACTGGCTGAGATTCAGCATGATCGTCACCTTAACCGTTACGACACGATCATTATCGATGAAGCTCATGAGCGTAGTCTTAATATTGACTTTCTTTTGGGTTATTTAAAAAATATCCTGCCAAAACGTCCTGACCTAAAGGTCATTATTACTTCAGCCACCATCGATGTGGAGCGCTTCTCTAGTCACTTCAACGGAGCGCCTGTCATTGAGGTTTCCGGGCGCACCTATCCCGTAGAGCTCGAATACCATCCTATGGATGAAGAGCGTGATCTTGGACAGACTGTGCTGGAAACTGTTGAGCATATCCTGGCACTACCCAAGCGTGGTGATATTCTGGTATTCCATAGCGGTGAACGAGAAATTCGTGAAACAGCAAACGTGCTTCGTAAAGCTCATTTGCCACACCTGGAGGTTGTTCCTCTCTACGCACGGCTCAGCCTGGCGGAACAGATTAAGGTATTTAAGCCACACAAGGGCATAAGGGTTGTATTGGCAACAAATGTGGCTGAAACCTCGTTGACGGTGCCGGGTATTCGCTATGTGATTGATCCGGGTACAGCCAGGATTAGTCGCTACAGTTATAGAACCAAGGTTCAACGCTTACCTATTGAAGCTATCTCCCAAGCCAGTGCGAACCAGCGTATGGGTCGCTGTGGTCGAATCAGTGAGGGGGTCTGTTTTCGCCTTTATGGTGAGGAGGATTTTTGTAACCGTTCTGAATTTACTGACCCGGAAATTATTCGAACTAATTTGGCGTCGGTTATTTTAAAAATGCTTCATCTGCGCATAGGGAATATTCGTGACTTCCCTTTTTTGGAAGCGCCAGATCACCGACTGATCAATGATGGCTTCAATCTGTTGAAGGAATTACAGGCGGTGAACAGTCGTGGTGAGCTAACCACGGTTGGGCGGCAATTGTGTCGCTTCCCCGTTGATCCCAGAATGGGGCGAATGCTCATGACGGCAGCGAAGGAGGGGGCTCTCAAAGAAGTATTGGTGATTGTCTCTGCACTGAGTGTGCAAGACCCCCGTGAGCGTCCCGCAGACAAACAACAAGCTGCCGATGAAAAGCATCGCCAATGGCACGATAAAGAGTCCGATTTTGTCACTCTACTGAATGTGTGGCAGCACTTTGAAGAGCAGCGCCAGGAGTTAAGTCGAAGCCAGTTTGATAAATACTGTCGTCGGCAATTTGTTTCTCCGCTTCGTATGCGGGAATGGCGCGATTTACATCACCAGTTACATAGTGCCTGTCGAGAGTTGACGTTAAAAGAAAATCATCAGCCTGCGAGCTACCCGGCCATTCACCGCTCATTATTGAGTGGTCTTCTTGGGCAGATTGGTTTCCGGCATGAAAACAAAGAATATCTGGGCACACGAAATCGAAAATTTTATGTTTTCCCCGGGTCGGGATTACAGAAGAAGCCGCCTAAGTGGCTGATGGCTGCGGAGATGCTGGAAACTTCCAGGCTCTTCAGTCACCACAATGCTGCGATCGATCCAGAATGGCTCTCGACATTGGCCGCGCACCTGGTAAAAAAAAGTTACAGCGAACCCCACTATAGTGCCCGTAATGGCCAGGTGATGGTCTTCGAAAAGCAGATGCTCTATGGTCTGCCCATTGTTGAAAAGCGCCCATGTTCCTACGGTAAGATTAACCCGACTCTGTGTAGAGAGCTTTTTATTCGAGCGGCACTGGTAGAGGGTGAATACCGTGGTAAAGGCCGGTTTTTTAAGCACAATCAGCAACTTCAGGACAGCTTGCAAGACATTGAGTCCAAGACCCGGCGCCGGGATATTTTGGTTGATGATCAAACGTTATATGATTTTTACAATGAACTAATTCCTGCAGATGTTATAAATCTGGCCGGGTTTGAACATTGGCGAAAGGAGGCAGAAAAAAGTCAGCCAACGCTTCTTAATATGGATATTGAGCTGTTGGCACAGCGTCAACTGGCGGATAACACAGAATCACAATTTCCTGACCATCTAGAGTGGCAAGGGACACGTTACCCCCTTAGCTACCACTTTGAGCCAGGGCACCCGGAGGATGGGGTTAGTATTAGGGTGCCTGTCAGCATTTTGCATCAAGTGCCGCTTCACCGTTTTGATTGGTTGGTCCCCGGCATGTTGAGAGACAAGTGCATTGCTCTAGTAAAGGGGTTGCCAAAATCCCTTCGTCGCCATTTTGTACCGGTACCAACCTATGTGGATAAAGCATTGGTCTCATTAACGCCGGCTGATATACCACTGACGGAAGCTCTGGGCATACAGCTGAAGCGAGATGCCAGTGTGGAAGTTTCAGCAGAAAGTTGGCAGCAAGTGCAACTGGAAAATATTTATCGGCTGAACATAAAGCTGGTTGATGAGAATAATAAGGTTCTCACCATGAGCCGAGACCTCTATGAGTTAAAGGCTCAATACCGTGGCCAGGTTACTCAGACTTTGGGGCAGCCCATCGCCAATACCATCGAGCGGGACAATGTGGAACAGTGGGACTTCGATAAGTTGCCAGAAGTTTTTTCCATAGAACAACAGGGTTTAACTATTCGCACTTACCCAGCCTTGGTGGTCGAAAAAAATCAGGTCAATCTAAAGTTGCTGGATGACCCCACAACCGCAGAAAATAGTACGCGGGAAGGTCTGATCAAGTTGTATCAAGTGGTTTTCCCGGAGCCAGCCCGATACATTCGTAAGCAACTATTAAAGGGGTTAGACTTACAACTGAAGTCCGCAGGGTTGCCCGGTAAAGAAGCGCTGCTTCTCTCAATAGTTGATGCAGCCTATTTTCTAGCACTATTAGACGGAAAGCCTATTCCTCGCACCCAGCATGAGTTCGACTCATATCTCGCAGATGGTAAGGGTGGGATCGTGGGTTTTTCGAATGAGCTGGAAGCGTTGTTAGTTTCCTGGTTGCCACTGTTATCTGAGGTTCGAAAAGCAATAAAAAAACAGGGGTTAACGGCGCTACATGCCGTGGGAGATATCAATAACCAGTTGGCTATACTGTTTGCTGATGAGTTTATGTGTCATGTGCCGTTGTCTTGGTTAAAGCAATATCAGCGTTACCTCAAAGCGTTATTGGCGCGATTGGAAAAGCTTCCAGCACAACTCCAGAAAGATAGAGAATCGGTGCTTATTTTGGAGAAACTTGAGCAACGGCTAACGAATTTTGGTGCTCAGTGGGAACATTTATCTTCAGAGGTAAGAAGTGAGGTTTGGCAGCATCGGTTTATGTTGCAAGAATATCGGGTATCGTTATTTGCTCAGCAGTTGAAGACGATTTTCCCTATATCGGATAAACGTATTGATGCTCACTGGAAGGAACTGAAACCAATGTTGTGAGACTAACAAATGAGCTTTTATGTTTATAAACTGAGTGGCTTTTTACCTCACTGTTTTAAATTAATATTAAGACTGAAACTAAATTTGGAACACTCGGTCATAGTAATCAGCTTCGTCTGGATAGGCGATTCAATAACATTAAACACAAATTTTTATGGAGATTAATTATGTCAAAGTATAACCTGAAACCATTGGCCGCTGCTGTTGGTGCGGCATTTATGGTATCTGTTGCAATTTCGCCTATGGCTTCCGCCGCCGAAAATCCTTTTCAGGCCAATGAGCTGAGTTCAGGTTATAACCTGGCTGATTCTCACGGTGAGGGAAAGTGCGGTGGGGATATGAGCAAAACCACAAAAGAAGGTAAGTGTGGTGAAGGAATGTCTGGTGATCACAAAGCCAAAATGGAAGGTAAGCGTGGTGAAGGAATGTCTGGTGATCAGAAAACCAAAATTGAAGGGACGTGTGGTGAAGCCAAGTGCGGTGCAAATAAGGCCAAAGCCATGAAAGAAGGTAAGCATGGTGAAAGCATGGGTAAAGCCGCAGAAGAAGGTAAATGCGGTGAAAGTATGGGCAAAGGCAAGTCCGCCATGGAAGGTAAGTGTGGTGAAAATAAATAATCGCCACTTTTGAGGTTTGATATGACTAACAGCCAATTCCCAGTGCTAGGCGCGGGAGTCGGATTGAGGCGGGCCCTGATGGGCCCGTTGTCTTCTGTCTCCACTGAACAGGTGGATTTTATGGAAGTGGCCCCAGAAAACTGGATTAACGTTGGAGGGCGCTTCGGAAAGCAGTTTCGAGAATACACTGAGCGCTTTCCGTTTATCTGTCATGGTCTGTCTCTATCGATTGGTTCTCCAGCCCCGTTGGATTTTGAGTTGCTAGGGCAAATTAAACAGTTTATTCATGAGCATCAGATTCGTTGTTACTCAGAACATTTGAGTTATTGCAGTGACACCGCTCACCTCTATGACTTGATGCCAATCCCTTTTACTGAAGAAGCGGTTCGTTACACGGCTGATCGTATTCGGCAAGTTCAGGATTTTCTTGGCCAGCGAATTGCGATGGAGAACGTGTCCTATTACGGTGCTCCTCAACAGGAAATGGCCGAAATTGATTTTATCAATGCAGTCATAGAGCAGGCTGACTGTGATTTTCTATTAGATGTAAATAATATTTATGTGAACAGTATCAACCATCGTTACGACGCTGAGCAGTTCCTCCGAGGTTTGCCGGGTGATCGTGTAGTGTACGTACATATGGCGGGTCATTATCAGGAAGCAGAGGATTTGCTGGTAGACACCCACGGTGCGGATGTCATTGACCCTGTTTGGGCGCTACTGGGTAAAGCGTATGAATTATTTGGGGTAATGCCGACATTACTGGAGCGAGATTTCAACTTCCCACCAGTCAATAAATTATTAGATGAAGTTGCACAGATTAAGGTATTGCAGGACGACTATGGGCAGGCAAGCCCTGCAATAGAAGATCAGTCTGAAGCGGGCAGAATTCAATATGTCAGCTAACAGCTTTCAGCAGACCCAATATGATTTTGCTGCGCACCTTCGCGATCCATTAGTAAAGCCTGCTCCAGCCGATGTTGAAGATCGGCGGATGAAAATCTATCGAGACCTTATCTACAACAATATCGAGTCCTTTTTAAGCAGCGGGTTTCCTATTCTTCATAGTATTCTTGAAGATGGCTATTGGCACGACATGGTCAGGGATTTTGTTAGTCATCATCAGAGCCATACACCGTACTTTCTCGAAATTAGCCAAGAGTTTTTGCGGTACCTGCAGGAAGAGCGTGAAGCACATTCTGATGATCCTGCTTTTATGCTTGAATTGGCCCACTATGAGTGGGTTGAGCTGGCATTGGATGTTTCAACAGCAGAGATACCCGAGACGCCAGCCCAAGCGGGAGATCTATTATCTTCTGTAATTGCGGTATCACCACTGGCTTGGCAGTTATCTTACCAGTATCCAGTACACAGAATCGGCCCTGAATATATACCCGATAGGCCGCCTGAAGAGGCGACCTTTCTTGTGGTTTATCGCAATCGGGATAATGAGGTGAAGTTTCTTGAAATTAATACGGTGACTGCACGCTTGTTACAGCTTATTGATGAGCAACAAACGACCGGCAGGGCGGTATTACTGATGATGGCTGAAGAGTTGCAGGCAGATGACGCTGATACAGTGATTAACTATGGTGAGGGTATTCTAACCAAGCTGTATTCGCTCGATATTTTGATTTAACTCTTTTTTCTTTAACTCTATTTTGTTTTAACTAGGGCGTCGTATCCAATAAAAAAGCGGCCCGATTGGGCCGCCTTTTGAAAACCATTCTGCAGTCGTTAAACTACATCTAACTTTCCATTGTATTGACTAGAACTTGGTCTGGAGGTCGATCTGAAGACGATCAAAGTCAAACTCTTCATCGCGGGTGAAATCACCGTATTCATTAGATAGGTAAGTCACCGCGAGGGCGGTGTTTTTACCTATGCCATAAGCGGCTTTAAACATATGACCTTTAACGTCGGTACCACCGCCACCAAAATCAGAATCAGTAAATATCGCAAATACGGCATCGGCCTCTAAGTCTTGGTAGGTGTAACCGATTTCCCAGTCACCCTTGATCTTAACTTTCCCAAACTTCACACCAGCGGCATAACCGGTATCTTCGTCTGCATCATTGTTTTTCACATAGTCAGCAAAGAAGGTGGTGGGGATATCAGCAATTTTAGTGCTGAACTCGGCAAACAATTCTACAAGTTCATAGTCAAACTCATAGACAGAACCAACGAGTGAGTTACCAAATCCATTGATGTCATCAGGATCATCGGAATCCTCAAGAATCGAGCCAATATTGGTAGACCCTTCCACAGGAATATAAAAGTAGCTGCCACCTACCTTGAATTTCACGTTATCAAAAATTTTACCCCTATAGCCTAACTGGGCACCCATCATCTCTTCGGTGTCTTTGTCAGCATTGCTTCCGTTGTCACTGTTTAGGAAGTGGTAGCCAGCAGTAGCCCATATGGTGCCATTGTCGAAAGCAACATGGGCACCTTCAGGACGATAGTCCCCATCCCACAACAACCCGTTTTTACCGACTTTGTAGTATGGATTTTTAGTTTTACCACCGACTAGATGAAGGTTCTCGGCAAATTTCCAGTCAATCCAGGCGGTATCCAGGTTGATGCCTTTGGTTGTGTTGGCGGAACCCAGTGTTTGGTTACTCGAAACAGGGTCATCTGAACCACTGACCAATCCAACACCAGCTTTGATGTCTTCACTGACTTGAGCCGTTAGGCCGATACGAGCACGAACACGATTACGCCTTCTCTCGTCGTCCTTTCTTTCGTCATCAATGGTTTCATAGCGGTAGCGGAAATCACCATTCCAAACGATTTTTTCAGCCCAAGAGGCGGGTTTTGCCGCAACAGCGGTGGCTGTGGCCTCAGTTTTTTCTTCCATTTGATTCAGGCGCTCTGTTAGAGCAGCGATCTGACCTCTTAATTCATTCAGGGTAGCCTGGTCTGTATCGGCAAACACAACAGGGCTTATGGAAAGTGCAGCAACAGCTAAGTAAAGTGCAGTACGTTTCATTTTTGTGACTCCAATCCTTATTTTATGGGGTTGTGAGTAAGCAATTAGTCTTATGGTGGTAGTAAGGCTCACTATGGGCCGTCCCAACTGAACCATGCGAGTATTGTCTGTGATCAACATGTCAGTTTTATGACGGAAATATTGCTCTGGAGATGAATTGTGGAGTGACTAAAGGCTATAAGCACTAAAAACGTTAGCGGCGCATGATTTTCATGCTTATCTTGCGGTATACCTGAAAAAGCGGAACGTGTAG
The DNA here is from genome assembly GCA_011049795.1 of Porticoccus sp. Next base: position 13,314 of record DRHD01000038.1, on the reverse strand, counting down.
AATCACCGCAGTTTGCTGTAACCATAAAAGCCATTAGAGCTATAACAATAGAAAACAAGGGGAGTTACCCAATGAAGTGGACAATGCTGCTGCTGACGGGAATATTACTGTCTAACCAAGTGTTAGCTGAAACAACGAACATTCCTGAAGATCCGTGGGAAGGTTTTAACCGTAAAGTGTATGTTTTCAATGATACATTGGATACCTATGCGCTGAAGCCTGTGGCCAAAGGATACCGTGCGGTGACGCCTGATGCCATTGAGAACGGTATTAGTAGAATGTTCTCCAATCTTGGAGAAATAGTGAACGTGATGAATGACCTCCTCCAAGGTAAGTTTCGTCAGGCAGGGAACGACACGGGACGCTTCTTGGTAAACACTACCGTCGGCCTTGTCGGTTTCTTTGATGTTGCCCAGCATGCAGGTATGCCGAAGAGTGATGGTGAAGACTTTGGGCAAACACTGGGTGCCTGGGGTGTCAGCAGTGGCCCCTATGTAATGCTCCCCCTGTTTGGTCCAAGTACTGTTCGTGATGGCCCCGCTAAAATTGTCGATCAGTTGGTAAACCCCATCAACGAGATTGACCATGTACCAACCCGTAATGTCGTTTATGGTGTGAACATTATTTCGAATCGTGCCGAGTTGTTGAAAGCCGAGGAGTTGATTTCTGGTGATAAATACAGTTTCATTCGCGACGCTTATCTGCAACGCCGTGAATATCTGCTCAATGACGGTAATGTAGAAGATGATTTTGGTGCTTACGGCGACGAATAGTAAAGAAATTATTCGTAACGAGAACGACCAGGGATTGAGATAGAACGCAAACTGGACCTGGAGCAGGTCTTAAGCCCCTTGTATCTCAATCCTGGATAACCTATGGAAAAGAACGACAAACTTTTTATTGTTGCTGATAGTATAGAAAATTGCCTGGTTCTGGAGAGCTATTTAACCGGTACTGACTGGCTAGTCACCAAGTTTGATGACCCAGACGAAGCTATCGATAAAATTGAGGTTGAACATCCACGTGTAGTCGTGGTTGATTTACCCTTGGAATTTATGCAGGAAAAGTTTGGATCCCTCCCCAATCAAGATATAGAAACGGCCTACGTGGCTGTTTTGCCTGAAGTCGACCCACGTGAAGTTGCCAAGTTTTTTCATAACAATGCGTCAGATGTACTCATTAAACCCTTTGCCGCTGAACGATTCCGCCAGGCGATTGATCGAGCCTCGAACCATAAAACCCTGGTTGTTCAGAATCGTGAGTACAGAGAGCAGCTGGAAAAGGCAAACCGTAATCTACAGGAAAGCCTACGGATTCTCGAACAGGATCAAATGGCTGGACGGCAAGTCCAGAACAGCTTGTTACCTGTAACCCCTATGACCCACGGTGATTATGAAATTGCTCACCATATAGAACCTTCGCTTTATCTGAGTGGTGATTTTGTTGGTTACAGCGTCATTTTCGATCGATATATGGTGTTTTATGCGGCGGATGTGTCTGGTCATGGAGCTTCCTCTGCATTCCTTACGGTTCTGTTAAAGTTTATTCTGACCCGTATTTTGCGGCGGCATGTCACCCAAAATGACCAGAAGGCAATCGCCCGAGCCCCTGAAGGTTTTATTGAGCATATTAATAAGCAAATTCTTGCTCTGGGGTTGGATAAACACCTCACCTTATTCTCTGCCTGTATTGATATGGAGCGAAACATTCTCCGTTATTCTGTCGCTGCTCATATGCCTATGCCGGTTTTTGTCACTAATGGTGATGTTCGGATACTGCCGGGCAAAGGTAAACCTGTGGGTATCTTTAGTGACTGCTCTTGGGAGGTACAGGAAATTGTACTGCCCGATAAGTTTGCTATGGTTATTGTGTCAGATGGCGTTCTTGAGATACTGCCGGATGATACCTTGAAGGCAAAAGAACAGTTTATTTCAGACACGATTGCCAAGTCTGACACCTCCATAGAATCTATCTGTGAGGGGCTGGGTATCAATCAGGTAGAGGATGCGCCTGATGATATAACTGTATTGACACTGCGCAGGGGGTATTGAGTGGAGGCCGGGAAAATTCTGGTATCCCAGCATGACGGCACTTATGTTATTAAGCTGGTGGGTGATGTGCGGGTTACCTTATGCACAACACTCAATAACTATATTGAAACCATCTTTAAGGGCGGTAATGTCTCAGAGGTGATGGTGGATATGATTGATACTGAGGGTGTCGACAGCACGACTCTTGGCTTGCTGGCCAAGTTGGCCATCCACTGCAACAACAATTTCAAGATCAACCCAACCGTATTTTGTCCGGATGAGAGTCTTTACCACACGCTTGATATTATGGGGTTAGATGATGTTTTTGACATTATTCAGGAGCCGCCAGGCTTCATGGAGAACTTCGAGGAGCTATCAGCACCCTCAGTTGATGAGGGTGAGGCCCGTGAGCGGGTGCTCGAGGCCCATCGATTGTTGTCGCGGCTGAATGACAAAAACAAGCAGGAGTTTGTCGATTTAATTCACACATTGGAGCAGGGCGACTAACTTATCCCTAGTGATTAGTGTTGATTCTTACCGGGGCTGTATTTTTTAGCGGCGTGTTTGGCGCGAATAAAATCAGAATGTGACACGTAAAGCAGGTCGGCAATTCGTCGAATCATCGCCTCTTCATGTTTGTCCAGATGGTCGTCTGCATAAGCGACTCGCCACAGGTTTTCAACAAGGCCAATTTTTTCTTCTGCCTTGAAGTGATCGTTGACTAACCGAGTAAATTGAAAGAGAGAGGTCGCTTCATCAACTTCCTGCTGGGCCAGTTCTATCAATCGCTCAATTTCAGCATCACTTAATTCAAACTGTTTTTGTAGTAGTTGCTGGATAACGTTCCTTTCAGCGCTTTCAAGCTTACGGTCGATAACCATTATTTCGACCATGAGTGAAGCCGCAGCTAATTGCTGCTGGTGTTCCTTGTCACCACTTTGGTTGACAATTTCTGTAGTGAAGAATTGCTTGAGACGGTCAATCAATGCGTCAGCTCCTCTAGCATCTGTTCAAGCTTGGTTTGGTCAGCCACAAAATTACGAATGCCTTCCGCTAATTTTTCCGTCGCCATTGCATTTGAATTCATTTGATAACGAAACGCTGTTTCATCTTTGGTGTTGTTCTGGATAAGCTCACCGGTATTACTGGGGCTAAGGCTGCGGGGTAATTCGTTGTAGTCATTGCTGAGTTCCCCCAGAAGCTGTGGGCTAATGGTTAGTCGGTCACAGCCTGCGAGCGCTTCAATTTCACCTATATTGCGGAAGCTGGCTCCCATCACAACAGTGTCGTAGCTTTGTTGTCGATAGAAATTATAAATAGCCTTAACAGAGACAACACCAGGATCTTCATGGGGCATATAGCTGGGTTGACCACCGTTTGCTTTGTGCCAGTCTAGAATGCGACCCACAAAAGGTGAGACGAGAAAAGCGCCTGCGTCAGCTGCAGCTGCAGCTTGCTCAAAGCTAAACAACAGGGTGAGATTACATTGAATACCCTCTCTCTCAAGCTGTTCTGCAGCGCGGATACCTTCCCAGGTAGAGGCGATTTTTAATAAAATTCGACTGCTATCTATGCCCGCCTGCTGGTAGCGTTCGATTAAACGTTTGCCACGCTCCACCGTCCCCGTTGTATCGAAAGAAAGCCGAGCATCAATTTCTGTCGATACACGTCCAGGTACCACTTGAAGAATCTCTCGACCAATTCTGACAGCCAACTCATCCATACTGTCTGACAGCAAGTCAGCAGCACCACGTTGTTTCGCCGCATCAATACTCTCGCGTAACAGGGATTGATACTGGGGCAGTTGGGCGGCCTTCAGTAACAGTGATGGATTAGTTGTAGCATCTATTGGCTGGTACTGGCGTATGGCCTCAATATCACCCGTATCGGCGACAACGACGGTCATCTTTCTTAGTTGATCTAATTTGCTTGGTTTCATATCACGCAGTTCTTTATTTATCGGTTGTTCATAGAGCTCAAGGCCTGGTGCAAAACTTTAGTGTCAGCATCAGGGAGGTGGGCATTTTCACTGATGTGCCGGCGGAATTTTCGTGCACCAGGAACACCTTGGTACAACCCCAGAATATGTCGAGTCATATGACTTAATTTAACCCCTGACTCAACTTCGCCTTGGACAAAAGCTGAAAACTGTTCAAGTACGTGTAAGCGCGTAGGTGCAGAGCGATCCCTATGGTATATCGTTCTGTCCACATCAGCCAGTAAGTAGGGGTTGTGGTAAGCCTCTCGCCCCATCATGACACCATCAACATGGTTCAGATGACCCACGACTTCATCGAGTGTTTTTATACCCCCATTGATAATAATTTCAAGCTCGGGAAAGTCCTGCTTAAGCTGGTAAATTCGATCGTAATCCAGAGGAGGGACTTCCCGATTTTGCTTGGGGCTCAACCCCTGTAGCCAAGCTTTGCGTGCATGAACAATAAAGGTTTGGCAGCCTGCTGCGGCTACGGTACCAATAAAATCACAGAGGAACTGATAGCTGTCCTGTTCGTCAATGCCGATACGGTGTTTGATGGTGACGGGGATATTGCTAACATCCTGCATAGCTTGAAAACAATCTGCAACCAATGAGGCATTTTTCATTAACGTTGCGCCAAACTTTCCAGATTGAACCCGATCGCTTGGACAGCCACAATTTAAGTTTATTTCATCGTATTGGTAGTCGCTGGCAAGGCGTGCACTGATAGCAAGTTCCTTGGGGTCACTGCCACCCAATTGAAGGGCAATGGGGTGTTCAGTTGGGTGGTAGTGAAGATGACGATATTGATCACCATGAATCAATGCACCCGTGGTCACCATTTCCGTGTACAGCAATGTTTCCTTGCTCAGTAAACGATGAAAATACCGACAATAACGGTCGGTGTAATCCATCATGGGGGCAACTGAAAAACGACGACTAATGGGTGTTGAAGCCGTGGTGCTGTGAGTGGACATAATAGTGTGAAGCTGCTTGTCGGTAGAACGCGCCATTATATCGGGAAATTATATAAAATTACTGCATTGGGTAAGTAAAGTTGACGTGCTAGCATAGCCCTATAGATGTCACAATAATCCCAAACAAGAAGCATCCATGAATATGCCTGAAAAAGAAGTAGACGATCAGGGGACTGTCGACTCGATCGCATCCCACGGATTAATGGAATGTCTACTGTTGGTGGCCAGTCTCGAAGGCAGGCCTACCTCTACAGCGGCAGTGTCATCAGGTCTTCCATTGGAGGAGGGGAAACTCACTCCTTCTTTATTTAACCGTGCAGCGAATCGAGCTGGGATTGCATCTATTCTTCTTAATAGGGAGCTCGATAAAATACCTCCCGAAGTTTTGCCAGTTATTTTGGTTCTTAAGGATGGAGATGCCGTAGTACTGTCTGAAATGAATGCCGATGTAGGTCTTGCTGTATTAATAGATCCAGAAACCCATCAGCCCATTCAGGTTGATTTTCAGCAGCTGCTAGAGAGTTACAGTGGGCATGTCTTTTACTTAAGACCGATGCAGCAGTTTGACTCTCGTACACCAAAGATCTATCACAATGGTCACGACCATTGGTTTTGGGGTGTGTTAAAAAGCTCATGGAAAATTTACCGTGATGTACTTGTCGCTTCTTTTTTGATCAACCTGTTTGTACTGGCTCAACCTTTGTTTGTCATGAATGTATACGACAGGGTGGTGCCCAATAATGCGGTCGAAACACTCTGGGCTTTGGCTATCGGTGTAGTGATTGTTTATTTATTTGATTTGGCATTGAAATTGTTGCGAGCCTATTTGGTAGAGCTTGCCGCCAAACGAACAGACGTCGTGTTATCCGCACAGTTATTTGAGAAAGTCCTGAATTTAAAAATGTTGGTGAGACCAACATCTACCGGTGCGTTTGCCTCACGACTCCACGATTTCGATATGCTTCGAAATTTTGTCACCTCGTCTACCATGCTTACCTTAATTGACTTGCCCTTTGTTATCTTGTTTCTGGTGTTTATCTATTACCTTGGCAGCTGGCTGGTAGTTGTTCCAATGGTTATCTTTCCTATCGGCTTATACATTGCCTATCGGGCTCAACAAAAGTTACGGCCAACCATTGAAAATGTAATGCGTGGTAGTGCCAAGAAAAATGCCACCTTAATCGAAAGCTTGGTTGGCATTGAAACCATTAAAACCATGGGTGCTGAGAGTCAGGTCCAGCGTGATTGGGAGCAATCGGTGGGTTATGTGTCACAGTGGAGCCTACAGTCCCGTATTACCTCTAATGGTGCGTTGCAAACGGTACAGTTCCTCCAACAAATTGCCATGGTGGCCATCGTGGTGGTGGGGGTATACCTTATTGCTGATCAAAACCTAACACTAGGTGGGTTAATTGCCTGTGTCATTCTCAACGGTCGGGCATTGGCACCAATGAGCCAAGTAGCTAGTTTGTTGGTGAGCTACGACCATGCAGAAGCTACTCTGAAATCACTGGATGAAGTGATGAACCTCCCTGTAGAGCGTGAGCCAGGCAAGCGTTACCTTCACCGCCCGGTATTTGAGGGTAAGATTCAACTCAAGCAGGTGAGCTTTACCTACCCAGAGCAACCTGCTCCGGCACTGGAAAATATCAATATAACGATTAATGCCGGTGAAAAAGTCGGCATCATTGGTAGGATCGGTTCGGGTAAGTCGACTCTCGCCAAAATGTTAATACGCCTTTATGACCCATCTAATGGTTCTGTGTTGATTGATGGCTTTGACGTTCAACAGTTAGACCCTGCAGACCTCAGAACGAATCTTGGTTTTGTTGCCCAGGATGCCAAGCTATTTTTTGGTACGGTGCGCGAGAACATCACCTTTGGCCTCAATGCGGTATCTGATGAAGAGGTGGTTGCCGCTGCAACCAAGGCGGGCATTCTTGAATTAGTGAACAGTCATCCCCTCGGGTTTGAAATGCCTGTTGGTGAACGGGGAGAGACTTTGTCGGGAGGGCAGCGCAGCGCCATTTCCCTGTCCAGGATATTTCTGAGGAACCCCAAAGTGTTATTGATGGATGAGCCAACGGCTTCCATGGATCAGGGTACTGAAGAGAAAATGCGCCAGCAAATCAGGACTGAGTTTGCGGATAGCACGTTACTACTGATAACTCATAAGATGAACATGCTTGATCTGGTTGATCGTCTGATTGTGATGGATCGTGGGGCAATTATTGCTGATGGCCCAAAAGCAGAGGTTCTTGAGGCCTTGAAGACGGGTTCAGTAAGGGGTAAATCCTAATGCTGGATAAACAATTAGATAAAATAAGGAAGCAGTTTAATCAAACGCCTTCCACCGATTTGAAGTACATGTCTTATTCCTCTGAGGCGGTGCTAAAGCAGTCACCCTTAATCGCTCAATCACTGTTGTGGGTTATTGCTGCCTTTATAGTGGTTATGCTGACATGGGCCAGCCTTGCCGTCGTGGACGAATTTACTCGAGGTGAGGGGAAAATTGTCCCTTCCAGTGATTTGCAAGTTGTTCAAAACCTTGAAGGCGGAATATTGGCTGACTTGATGGTCTCCGTAGGAGATATTGTTGAGCGAGGTCAGCCACTGTTACAGATTGACGATACTATTTTTGCCTCTACTTATAGAGAGCGATCACTTCAGGCGGAACAATTTATCGTTAAAGCAGCAAGACTACGTGCTGAAGCTAACACTAGTGGCTTCGATGAAGAGTTGTCCAAGCTTGATGGGGCGCGAAACCCAGCTTTGGTGATCAGTGAGCGGGCCTTGTACGACTCACGTAAAGAGGAGCATCTCTCCGAGCTGGAAATATTAAATCAAAAGGCCTCCCAGAAATATCAGGAGCTTTCCTCCTCCAAGGTTAATCGACAAAGCCTCTCTGACAGTTATAAATTTTTAAAGCAGGAGCTTAATTTTACTCGTCCTTTAGTGGCCGAGGGTGCAGTCTCGCGTGTTGAGCTACTGAGATTGGAGCGCCAAGCAAACGACTTAAAAGGGGAGCTGGGGCAAGCAGCTCTATTGATACCTCAGCTTGAATCTGCCTACATAGAAGTGAAGAAAAATGTAGAAACTCACGCGCAGAGTTTTGCCAGTGAATCTCGTGAGGAGTTGAATGAGATTATGTCCGAACTGGGGCGTATTCAGCAAAGCAATGAAGCCTTGGAGGATAGGGTAGAGCGCACCATTGTCCGCTCACCGATGAAGGGGACAGTGAAGCAACTTAAAGTGAATACCATTGGCGGTATTATTCAGCCGGGTATGGATTTGGTAGAAATTGTACCTTTTGATGATTCCCTGTTGGTCGATGCTCGTGTATCGCCATCGGATATCGCCTTTATCCATCCTGAACAGCATGCCACCGTGAAGTTTACTGCCTATGATTTCTCCATACATGGAAGCCTGTCGGCCAAAGTCGTCCATATCAGTCCAGATACCATCGTCGATGAAGAGGGCATTAGCTATTATCAGGTCAGGCTGCAGACTGAAGATAATCATTTGGGCAATGAAGACGAGCCTTTGCCCATTATTCCGGGTATGACCGTCCAAGTGGATATATTGACCGGAAAGAAGACAATTCTTGATTACATTCTTAAGCCGATTTTAAAAACCAAAGAATTGGCTTTTCGTGAACGATAATAAGTGTTTTTTTGGCTTGTTATTACTAAAAGTATGAATTACCTTTGATTTGCCTAGGAAAATACCCAAACGGTAATTAGTCGCCCCTAAACGGTAACCTAGTTCCCCTATTATTGTGATACAAATCACCATAGGGAAACTATGTACATTTAGGGGCATTAAAAACGAAGCTTTTTGATAGTACAGATAGAGAAAAGCTTTAAATATATGCTCCACAGAATTTTTCAATAAATGTAGTTTCAAAGTTTTGTTGGGGTTTGCGTAAACCAAGTCGTACTAGTGAAGGAAAACAATTATGTTACAGCGCAATTTATTAGCCATCCTATTCGTGGGGGTCGCAGGACTTTCATTTCAGCTTCAGGCTGAAACCCTCGATTTACGTGATGCTATAGCCCAAACCATTCAATCCAACCCAGAAGTTCTTGCTGAGCTGCGTGAGATGGATGCACGTGAACGCCAAGTTCGTGAAGCATTGGGTGGTTATTACCCCACGGTTGATTTATTGGCCGGTTTTGGTTTTCAGGAGCGTGACCCCACAACAGAGCCGAAAGCTGACTTTGGCAGAAATGAGCTGGACCGCAGTGAAGCTCAGATAAATCTTCGCCAGCTGGTGTTTGATGGGTTCGATACTAGGAGTGAGTATAGAAACCAACAAGCTCGGCTTGAAAGCTCCACTTTTCGAGCAGCATCCGTGGGAGAGACCGTTGCTCTACAAGTAGCACGTACCTACTTTGATGTAATGAAACAAGAAGATATTCAGGTGCTGACCAACCAAACCCTGGTAACACACCAGGATATCTATGAAAAAATGAAAAAACGTTTTGATTCAGGTGTAGGCAGCCGTGCCGATCTGGATCAGATTTCTAGCCGTCTTGCTTTGGCTAAAACCAATGCGATTAACCAGAATGCAAATGTGCTGGATGCTAAAGCAAACTTCCAGCGAGTGGTTGGCCGTTTTCCTGCGCAAGGCGAGCTGGTTAACCCCGGTACTTACAAAAAATATTTGCCTGCTTCAGTCGATGATGCGGTAGCAAAAGCGATATCAAACCATCCACTGTTGAAATCAGCTGGTTCTGATATCGATGCTGTGAACTTCAGTTATGAGCAAACTAAAAGTGCCTTCTATCCACACTTTCATGTGGAAGTTGAACGTGACCTCAATGACAATATTGATGGTGTTGAAGGGCAGGTTGATGACTTGAAAGTTATGTTGCGTATGCGCTACAACCTCTTCCGTGGTCGTTCTGATGAAGCCCGTACACAACAATTTGCTCACTTGGTAGAAAAAGCAAAAGAAGTTCGCAATAACACGCATCGTCAGGTTGAACAAGAAACACGCCTGTCTTGGGTTGCCTACGAGGCAATTCGTGATCAACTACCGTCACTTGAAGACTATGTACGAGATGCTCAGTTAACAAGAGACGCTTATGTTAAACAGTTTGATCTTGGCCGAAGAACCTTGCTCGATGTGCTGAACACTGAAAATGAAATGATTTCCGCAAGAGAGTCTCTTGCAAGAGCCAACCATGACACATTACTGAATGAGTATCGTTTGTTCCATGCAATGGGCGAACTCCTCTTTACTGTAGGTGTCGAAATTTAAAGACGACTGCACGCCAGAAAGTAGGGTGCACAAAGGAACCGGATAAAACCGCTAGGGTGATACAAATGGATGATCAAGTGAAAGTAGAAACTGCTGTTGAGTCAACTGAGAGTGCGCAGGCCATAGGGTTTGTGCGGTCTTCTGAAGGTGCGACAGTTGTTGTCATTTCTGCAGATGGCTCCATTCGAGAACTTAATCCCGGAGACCCTATATTTGAGGGGGACATTCTTCAAGTAACGGACGGTTCAAGTGTTGCCATAGCGTTTGCTGATGGTTCTGTTCGCCAGCTATCTAGTGGTGGCACCTTTGAAATTAATCAGGGGAATTATCACCAACTCACTTTGTTAGAAGGCTTTGACGAAGAAGAAAATCCAGAATTCCAGGATCTCTTAGCAGCCCTTAGTGCGGGTGAAGATATTTCTGAAGATCAAGAAGCTGCTGCGGCGGGTGAAAGTGGCCCCGGTGGTGGTGAACTTGCCGGTGGATTAGTATTCTCGTTAACGGGAGCGGAAGTAACCCCTACTGCAGGTATTGATCCTAATTATATTCCACCACCTTTGCCTGATCCTACAGCGGATGCCGATCTAGCCCAGGACGACGGTCCAGTGCTTAGTGTTTCAGTAGTAGTCGAAATTGATGTAGAGGACCCACCTCCCGGTGAAGAACCTCCCTCTGAGCCAAATCCAGACTTCCCAGTTATTGTGAGTGGTAATACAGCTTCAATCCTAGAGGGAACAAATGGTGACGAGGGCAGGGAAGTTACGTTCCTGCTAAGTTTGAACGAACCATTTGATCAAGATGTGATTGTTACCTATGAGTTGCGTCCTATTAGTGCTGATAACCCTGAAGATTGGTTTGATGGCGACCTGATCAATACAGTGACCATTCCAGCGGGTGAAACAACTTTCCCAGTAACCGTCACCATCGTTCAGGATCATCTGGATGAAGGTAATGAAGTATTCGATATTATTATTCTCGAAGCGACCAATGCAACGGTAAACCCCGATGCAAATACCGCATCAGTAACCATTTTCGATGACGATACAACACCCGTTGCTCAGGCCGACACAAATTGGGTGCAGGTGGCTGAACAAGGTGATGGCGAACAAGGTGATGGCGAGCAAGTAATTATTAATTTTGAAGATGTTAGTAATGGTACTGATATCTCCAGTTACTATACAGGAGTAACCTTTTCTGGGGGCTCCGGCGGAGTATTTAGAACTGGTACTGCAACATGGGATAGCGATGGTACTCAACATGCTTGGGTGGTGGGTGGAGCTGGAGCTACAGGGGATCTCATAGTCGAATTTTCTGAACCTGTCAGTAATTTCACTTTTGATATTGGTGCAGATAATGACGTAGGCAGCACTTATAAGATTGATATATATATAGATAGTGTGTTCTATGAAACGATATCAGGATCTACGGATGGAAACCTTCAAACACTAGATACAGTCGATCTGACAGGCTATAACAATATCACTCAAATTGTGGTTCACAGTATTACCGACGGTGGTGGACTCTCTTATGATAACTTTACCTACACAACTGGCGGTGGCGGTGAAGTGCAAGAGTCTGCGTCAACAACGGGCAATGTTCTAGAAAGTATTGACCACACGTTTGACCCGACTCCAGGTGATGACGGAGATGAAATCGTTTTCGCAGATGCACAAGATACGGATGAAGACGGTGACTCATTAGTTGTTACCGGTATTATGGATGGTGATGAAGACCTGGCTGTTGCGACAAGCACTACTTCCGCTGATGGCACCGCCATTACGGGTCTATACGGTACCCTGACGATTGGTGCGGACGGCTCTTACGAATACGTTGTCGACCCAGAAATAACGTCAGAACTTACCTTTGGCGAACAGGTTCAAGATCAGTTCACCTATACAGTGACAGATACCTACAACACGCCTCAAACTACAACATTGACTATCACCGTTATTGGCGGCGATAGCCCCGTTGTACTTGTCGGTGATGTTGATCCTCAGACAACAGGTACAGCGATCATTGTTGATGAAGATGACCTTCCTGGTGGTTCAGACGGAAGTGACTCAACAACCGTCACACGTACGGGTAGTATCTTTGCACCAGATGGAGTCGATGACCTGATCGTTGATGGTCATAACGTGATAACAAATGGCGTATTTACCGCCACAAGCTTTACCACATCAGGACTTGGGAATACCTTTACAGCGATAAGCTATGCTCCAAATGCTGACCCAACTACAGGCGGACTAATCACCTATTCCTATACGTTGGATAGCCATGAAACTCACCCGACAGGTGATGGTGAGAACAGCGTATTTGAAAGCCTAGATGTATCTTTAACTGATACTGATGGTGACGAAGCTACTGCTACACTACATATTGAAGTGGTTGATGATATCCCGGATGTTGGCGTCACTATTGATAGCTTCGATGTTACCAATGATGGCAGTGTGTCTGCTAGCGGTACATTAACGCCCACAGCTGGTGATCCAGCACTGACCACCACACTGGTAGTTAAGATTGATGGTGCTGAATACAACGCCACCGTGACGGGCACCAGCTGGAGTTTGGATGACGGCCAATCGGTAACCTACTCAGAAAATACGACTTACAACATCACCGCGGACGCAGAAACCACCGATGATGATGGTGATAAAGCGACCGACAGTGATTCGGGTAGTGATGCAACACCCACCGTTGCTCTTGCAATCACCGCATTTGACGTCGATGTGGACGGTAATATCACCGGTGGCGGTACATTAACGTACTCTGGTGGTGATCCAACCTTAGCATTGACCTCACTGGTTGTGACCGTGAACGGTGCTGCAGTGGCTGCGACGGACAACCTAGATGGCACCTGGAGTATTGATGCCGCTCAAACCACGACGTATAACGAAAACACGACCTATAACATTGCTGCGGATGCAATAGTTACCGACGATGATGGTGATACCGCGACCGATGGTGGTTTGAGCGGCATCAATACTCCAGGTGCCATCACCATTATCCGACGCAGCCACTGCAGCACCGTTCACGGTCACAACCAGTGAGGTCAATGCTAAGGTT
>DRHD01000037.1 GCA_011049795.1 Porticoccus sp. | reverse complement strand
GTCTGTTCGATAGGGTGCGCTGCATTGTTACGACGATAGGCCGTCATAGAGGGGTAATTCATAGCACCTTCTGTCACAAACTTTTTAGCATACTCACCGTTCTGAATATCCTTCAGAGCATTGCGCATAGCTGCACGGGACTCATCATTAATAATTTTAGGGCCAGTCACATACTCACCGTACTCCGCATTGTTGGAGATGGAATAGTTCATGTTGGCAATGCCGCCCTCGTACATCAGATCCACAATCAGTTTCAGTTCGTGGAGACATTCGAAATAAGCCATTTCAGGGGCGTAACCAGCCTCAACCAATGTTTCAAAGCCTGCTTTTACCAGCTCAACGGTACCGCCACACAATACGGCTTGCTCGCCGAACAAATCAGTTTCTGTTTCATCCTTAAATGTGGTTTCAATAATACCGGTACGACCGCCGCCAACACCGCTGGCATAGGACATGGCTACATTTTTTGCATTACCGGAAGCATCTTGGTAAATGGCGACCAAATCAGGAATACCACCACCTTTAGTAAACTCGCTGCGAACAGTGTGCCCTGGTGCTTTAGGAGCAATCATGATGACGTCCAGATCGGCACGAGGCACAACCTGGTTGTAATGAATAGCAAAACCATGTGCAAAGGCCATGGTAGCGCCCTGCTTAAGATTCGGCTCAATTTCGTCTCTATAGAGGTGAGATTGAAATTCATCAGGTGTCAGAATCATCACTAGGTCAGCACCAGCAACGGCTTCTGCTACATTCGTCACAGCCAAGCCAGCAGCTTCGGCTTTGGCGACAGAAGCTGAACCAGCTCGCAAACCAACCGTGACATCTACACCAGAGTCTTTCAGGTTAAGCGCATGGGCATGGCCCTGAGAGCCATAACCAATAATGGAAACTTTCATGCCCTGAATAATGGAAAGGTCACAATCTTTATCGTAAGAAACTTGCATGTTTTCACCTATATTTGAAATCTATGATTTTTTCATCTAAATTAATGAGTTACCAAGAGAGTGATTTTTTAACAACACCAAAGACTCTCCCTAATAAAAACCTAAAGTCGCAGTGATTTTTCACCACGAGCCAAACCAGATACACCGGATCTAACCAGTTCAAGAATATCGACATCACCGATGGCCTGAATAAAGGCGTCGAGTTTATCACTGTTACCAACAATCTGTAATGTATAAGCATTCGCATTTACATCGACTATCTGGCCGCGAAAAATATCGACACAACGCTTAATCTCTGCTCGCTGTGAAGCATTGGCCTTCACTTTCACCAACATTAGTTCCCGTTCGATATGAGGTCCCTCTGTCAGATCAACCACTTTGACCACATCGATCAATTTGTGTAAATGTTTAGTGATCTGCTCAATCACCTGATCATTACCATGTGTGGTCATGGTCAACCGGGACAGCGTTTGATCTTCTGTGGGCGCAACCGTCAACGTATCAATGTTGTAACCACGCTGAGAAAACAACCCCACAACCCGAGACAAAGCACCCGGTTCGTTTTCCATCAATACTGAAATTATTCGTCTCATCAGGTGCGCTCCGTTTTGCTCAACCACATATCACGCATAGAACCATTAGGAGCCACATGCATAGGGTAAACGTGCTCTGAACGATCCACACAAATATCCATAAAGACCACGCGATCTTTCAGACTAAAACACTCCGCCATTTTCTCTTCAAGCTCATCGAAGTTGGTCACGCGGATGCCCACATGCCCATAGGATTCAGCCAACTTAACAAAGTCAGGCAAAGAGTCTTCGTAGAGACTGGATGAGTAACGGCTGCTGTATTGCATGTCCTGCCATTGACGCACCATGCCCAACGCTTGGTTGTTGAGGTTAATAATTTTTACTGGTAAGCCATATTGTGTACAAGTAGACAGCTCTTGAATACACATCTGAATACTACCTTCACCCGTCACACAGGCTACAGTCGCATCAGGGTGAGCTAACTGAACGCCCATAGCTGCAGGCAACCCAA
Source organism: Porticoccus sp. (assembly GCA_011049795.1). Next base: position 25,507 of record DRHD01000037.1, on the reverse strand, counting down.
AGCCCATGGTGCCAAGCCCACCTGAATTGATCCAACGACGTGGTTTATCAAACAGATAGTACTGGGCTGCAAACATCTGGTGCTGCCCCACATCAGAGGTAACGTAGGCATCTCCACCCGTTACTTTGAACAGGGTTTTTATCACATCCTGCGGCTTAATGATGTTACCACCACTGGGCTCATGTCGTGGTTGGGTATAGATACCATGACGGTCACGCCATTCATTAATTTGCACCCACCACTCAGCTAGAGCAGCGTCATCCAGCTTGGTATCACTACTCTCAACCTGATCAACCATCTCCTGTAATATCACATCACAGGGACCGACTATGGGGATATCTATCGCCACTATTTTAGAAATGGACGTAGGGTCCACATCAATATGGATAATTTTTGCTGAGGGGCAAAATTTGCTGGGCGTGTTCGTCACCCGATCATCAAAACGAGCACCGACTGCCAAAATCACATCCGCATGATGCATAGCCGCATTCGCTTCATAGGTGCCATGCATACCCAGCATACCGACAAACTGACGGTCGGTACCAGGGTAAGCGCCAAGCCCCATCAGAGTATTAGTGACAGGGATATTCAACAGCTTTGCCAACTCAGTAAGCTGTGACGATGCATTACCTAAAACAACTCCACCGCCACTGTAAATAATCGGGCGTTTGGCGGCCAACAGCGTCTTTATGGCACGCTTAATCTGACCCGTGTGCCCTTTGGTTGTAGGTTGATAAGAACGAATATTGGTTTTTTCTGGGTATTCGTAGGGCACGCGATGATTCGGCGCGGTAACATCCTTAGGAATGTCTACAACTACGGGGCCTGGTCGCCCTGTCCCTGCAATATAGAAAGCCTTGGCAATCACACCCGCAATCTCGGAAGCATCCTTAACCAGGAAACTGTGCTTAACGATAGGCCGGGAAATACCCACCATATCGGTTTCCTGAAACGCATCACCGCCAATTTTATCTCGGGGAACCTGACCCGAGATGATAACCATAGGAATAGAGTCCATGTACGCAGTAGCAATACCGGTAATGGCATTGGTAGCACCCGGACCAGACGTCACCAAAACGGCACCTACTTCGCCAGTAGAACGGGCATGGCCATCTGCCGCATGGGTTGCAGCTTGCTCATGGCGAACCAGAATATGTTGAACATCCGATTGCTGAAACAATGCATCATAAATATGCAGCGCAGCACCACCGGGGTAACCCCACAAGTACTTAACACCGGCATCCCTAAGTGCACGAACGACGATTTCACCGCCAGACAGTAATTCCACTGTACAAACCCTCAAAAAATAAACACCACAACGCCGATCCAGCCCACAAGGGACATAAACCACAACCGCTGTGACATCACAGGTCTGCTATTGCAACACCGCAGCCGATTTCTGGTGGTCGGCGCGTCAGGCTCATGGGTAAACAAGCCTGTTCTGGATGCCCAGCGAACGCTGTTTACGTTCACCCGGCAAGCTGGGAAGAACCCAGCGCGCGAGTAAAAGACTATACTCGCCGAAGCTGTGAACTTTATGGATTTATCACCATAAAGTCAAGAAGTTACCCTCAACAGCCCATCAACAAGCGTCCATTTTTTTACTACCAAACACTCAACACCTTCTCTTTAAATCCGCTATGATGCTATTAATCACAGTTTTATATAGGTTCAAAGATATGAAACACCTCTCTTTGGTCGTGCTTACAGGTCTATTACTGGCAATCGGGATGACCGCGCAAGCAGAAAAAGTCTATAAATGGCAGGGTGATGATGGATCCTGGCATTATTCAGAAATTCCACCTGTCGAAAAAGAGGCTGAAACACTCAAGATTAAGGTTTCCAAACTCACAGAACAACCCTCAGAGGAAGAGCCGGAACCTGAAGATTCTGGCAAGACTAAACCCCCAGAAGAACAACCTTTAAAGCAGTCACCAGAAGTAGCTGCTGCAGAACTTGAACGTAAGGCGCAGAATTGTGAGGTGGCCAAGAAAAACCTAACCTCTCTTACTAACCGGCCCAGAATTCTCTATAACGATGAAGAAAAAGGTGAAGAGCGGTACTTAACCTCAGAAGAACATGACGAATGGCGTCAAAAATCTAAAGATCAGGTGAAGGAGTTCTGCCAGTAATGGCGTTAGGCTAACGCTTAAAAAGTTTGTATCTACACAATTTAATTACACCAACAGAACGAAGAAGGGGAAGATAATTATCTTCCCCTTCTTGCTTACACCATATTAGTTGTAGTCATCTAGATTTGATCAGGCTGTTATGAGTTTTTAAACGTAGCTATCAACTTTTTTTCAACAACCTCACCTCATCTCCTTTCTTGATACCAAACATATCCCTACAGCTGAATGGGGGTTTGCCACACTGATATTAAGACAACATATTAGTCTTAGCTGCCTTCCTCTTTGGGTGTTTGGAGTTCGGATGAATCATTCCCTTTTACTAGTTTACTGATGATTGTTTTAGCCATTTTCTTTTTGAACTCGATTGCGCCTACTTCATCCCAGTTACCACCCGCCAAAAAATAAGTCTCATAAACTTCAAGAGCCTTGTACGCAGAAATTAATTCAGGGTGTTTTTTGATCGCACTGTTCTTTTTGTCATTTAGAAGACTGTCTAATAGCTCAAAATATTTTTTATTTAGGGTTTCAGAATCTTTAGTACTTTCTAGTTCTGAAGTGATGTCTGCCTCTGAAGCACCTCCGGCTTCGTGCCCCTTCGTTGGTTGAACCATGGCTTTAAAAACCTCTAGTTATAATGTGTCGTCATTCCGCCCATCGATACGTTGAAGGCATCCACCCACTATTCCTTGCTAACGCTACCCCTTAGAAAACACTACAGACTCATCGTCCAAGTCAATCACAATAGTATCACCTGGGACAAAATCACCACCGAGCACCTTCTGAGCCAACGGGTTTTCCAGTAATTGCTGAATCGCTCTTTTCAGTGGCCGCGCGCCGTAAACTGGATCAAATCCCGCGTCACAAAGCCTATCCATCATTGACTCCGAAATATCTAATGACAGGTCACGCTCAGCCAGACGTTTTCTTAACAGCCCAAGCTGAATATCAGCAATTCCTCGTATTTGGCCTCTGGCTAAGGGATGGAACACCACGATCTCATCAATTCGATTAATAAATTCCGGCCTAAAATGACCGGATACCACATCCATAACCGCCTCTTTCATCGCCTGATAACGATTTTCATTGGCGGTGGAATCATCTGCCTCTTTCCCATCCTGACCAGAAACGTCAAAGCTGACCGTGTCAAAGGAGTGATCCTCAACCAACTCTTGAATTCGGTCAGAACCCAAATTGGATGTCATCACAACCACGGTATTACGAAAATCTACCGTTCGACCCTGACCATCAGTTAACCGACCATCATCCAGAACTTGCAACAAAATATTGAACACATCTGGATGTGCTTTTTCCACTTCGTCTAACAACAGTACCGAGTAGGGGCGTCGCCTCACCGCTTCCGTCAGATAACCGCCTTCTTCATAACCCACATAACCAGGGGGCGCACCCACTAGCCGGGCGACAGAATGTTTCTCCATAAACTCAGACATATCGATGCGCACCATCGCATCTTCACTGTCGAATAGAAACTCGGCGAGCGCTTTACACAATTCGGTTTTACCCACACCGGTGGGCCCAAGAAACAGAAATGAACCGTTTGGACGATCAGGGTCAGAAAGCCCTGCACGACTACGTCTTACTGCATTTGATACCGCAACTACCGCCTCACTCTGGCCAATAACTCGCTTGTGTAAATCATCTTCCATTCGCAGTAATTTTTCACGCTCACCCTCAAGCATTTTAGAAATAGGTATACCCGTCCATTTGGAAACAACCTCGGCAATTTCTTCTTCCGTTACCTTGTTGCGTAACAGCTGCTTCTCGCTAGTATCGGCCTCACTGGCTGCGACTAACTGCTTCTCTAGCTCGGGAATTTTTCCATATTGAAGTTCCGACATTTTTGCCAAATCACCCGCCCTGCTGGCAGCATCCATATCGATTCTCGCTTGCTCCAGTTCGATTTTAATCTGGGCCGCCCCCTGTAATGCAGCCTTTTCAGCCTTCCATATTTCTTCCAAATCGGCAAATTCTTTACCGATCACTTCGATATCTTCCTCAATCTTTTTCAGCCGCTTTTGAGAGGCTTCATCCTCTTCCTTTTTAACGGCTTCGCGCTCCATTTTGAGTTGAATCAACCGACGCTCCAAGCGATCCATTTCTTCGGGTTTGGAATCAATTTCCATACGGATTTTACTGGCCGCTTCATCGATAAGGTCAATCGCCTTATCTGGCAACTGGCGATCTGTAATATAGCGCTGTGAAAGTTTAGCTGCGGCAACAATAGCTGAATCGGTGATATCAACACCGTGGTGAACTTCATAGCGCCCTTTCAAACCACGCAAAATGGCAATGGTGTCCTCTTCGTTGGGCTCAGCCACTAAAATCTTCTGGAACCTTCGCTCTAGAGCCGCATCCTTTTCAATATATTGTCGGTACTCATCAAGTGTAGTAGCGCCCACACAATGCAATTCCCCACGAGCCAACGCAGGCTTCAGCATATTGCCGGCATCCATCGCACCTTCAGCCTTACCCGCGCTGACCATGGTATGCAGTTCATCAATAAACAGTATGATTTGGCCTTCTTGCTTCGATAACTCTTTTAGAACCGCTTTTAGGCGTTCTTCAAAATCACCCCGGAACTTAGCACCCGCCAAAAGAGCACCCAAATCCAACGACAAAACGAGCTTATTTTTAAGGCCTTCCGGTACTTCACCATTCACAATCCGCTGGGCTAACCCCTCAATAATGGCGGTTTTACCCACGCCGGGCTCACCAATTAATACCGGATTATTTTTTGTCCGACGTTGTAATACCTGAATGGTGCGACGAATTTCATCATCTCGACCAATCACAGGATCAAGCTTGCCTTCAGCAGCTCGAGCCGTAAGATCAATGGTGTATTTTTCCAATGCTTGACGATTACCTTCTGCATCTGGATCTGTCACTGCTTCACCCCCACGAATTTTTTCTACCACAATCTGTAATTTACCTTTATCACCAAATTTGGTTAATGCCTTGCCCACATCACCATCATTATCAAAGGCCGCCAACATAACAGCTTCACTGGAAATATACTGATCGCCCTGTTGCTGCGCCTGTTTGTCTGCCAGGTTGAACAACTTCCCCAAATCAGCCGACAGGTTGATGTCACCTGTCGGCGACTGAATCTGTGGCAGTCGCTCTAATTGCTGCTCCAGCTCAACCTTTAATCCCGCCATATCAAAACCTGCCTGATTTAACATGGGAGTGATTGAGCTACTTGGCTGATTAAGCAATGCTAATACCAAGTGCGCGGGTTCAAGGGAGGGGTTATCTTTGCCCACAGCCATTGATTGAGCATCTGAAACTGCACTTTGTAGATGATGGGTAAAACGGTCAAATCGCATAACTGAACCCAATTCTGATGATTAAATTTTGCTCGTAAAACAACAAGTTGGGGCTGGAATAGATATTTCAAGCATTACCCAGAGCCGAACTGGTAATGATCTGTCTTCAACTGACGGTTAGCTGATCCATATCAAGCTGGCCATACGACCCGTCTGACCATCACGGCGATAGGAGTAAAATTTCTGCGCATCCACGTAGGTACAATACTCGGCACCAAATACCTGTGTCACGCCCTGCTCGTGAAGGGCAATTTTGGCAAGACCATAGATGTCAGCCTGCCAGTGTTCAGCATCTTTTTTAATAAAGCAGTTTTCTATATTACGGCGAACATACTGTTGAGAGGCTTTAGCTAGAAAATCATTGGCAAGAAAAGCGTCGAGCACCTCAGCTCCCACCTCGAAATGTGACTGACTTATCGCAGGCCCCAAGTAAACCATCAGTTCGGATGGACTAGCATCGAACCGGTTAATGGCCTGACCGACAATACCTGCCGCTAAACCACGCCAACCAGCATGCACCGCAGCGACCTCAGTGCCGGTACGATTACATATAAGTATTGGCAAACAATCTGCCGTCATCACTGTACAAACTCGGCCAACCTGATTGGTATAACAACCATCTGACACAGGAATAGAACCATCACACTCAGCGGTGACAATGGTTGTTCCATGTATTTGCTCAAGAAGCTGCGGGCATGAAGGCAGCGGTTGTTTCTTCGACAACAATTGCTCCGACAATAGCTGCCAGTTCTTTTCTACTGCTTCAGGATTATCGCCCACATGAAAGGCAAGATTAAGTTCGTCCCAAGGCGATACTGACTGACCACCACGCCGGGTGCTGATCGCGGTGTGAATGTTCTTAGGTGCTGGCCAGTCCGGCTTTAACACTGCCATCATCAAGCTCTGGTATCCACCTCAAGGGCAAGCAGCAGGGCCTCAAAATCTGCCGGCGGTGATACCTGCCACTCCATATATTCATCCGTCTCTGGATGAATCAACCCTAACTTGGCCGCATGTAATGCCTGTCGTTTAAAACCACGGAGGGTATCGTGTAATTCAGGAGTTGCGCCCTTAGGTAATTTAAGGCGGCCGCCATAGGCCGCATCCCCCACCAGAGGATAGCCAATATGCGCCATATGTACGCGTATTTGATGAGTGCGCCCCGTCTCCAGATTAACTCGAATATGAGTATGACTTGGGAAACGTTTGATCACCCGGTAATGGGTTACCGCCTCCTTGCCCCCATGCTCCAGCACTGACATTTTGGTTCGGGTTTTAGGATGACGCCCCATGGGTTTATCCACGGTACCCCCGCCCGTCATTACTCCCTGAGTAATGGCCTGATACTCCCTGCTCACCGTTCGCTCCTGCAGCTGTTTAATTAAGGAATGGTGAGCTACCAAAGATTTAGCCACCACCATTAATCCAGTGGTATCTTTATCCAGTCGGTGGACAATACCTGCTCGGGGAATATTTTCATTATCCGGCAAATAATGGATTAAGCCGTTGAGTAACGTGCCCGAATAGTTACCCGCAGCCGGATGAACAACCAAACGAGTCGGTTTGTTGATGACCAGAATATGCTCATCCTCATAAACAATATCAAGCTTGATATCTTCTGGCTCCCATTCTCCCTCAGGCTCCAGTGCAACATTGACCGTTAATATCTCACCACCCAAAAGCTTGTCTTTAGGGCGATGTAACTGGCCATCGACCAATAAATCGCCGCCCTTAATCCACTGTTGCAAGCGGGAGCGAGAAAAATCATCAAACAATTCTGCAGCCACCTGATCGAGACGACTACCGGCCCGTTCTATCGGCACTCTCGCTTCCAGTTCTATTGGATCAGTCATCGGTGTTTTGCATCCCGTCGGGCCTGTGGTTAAATAGCGAATCTTACAGGCATTGCACCAGCTAACAAGAACACTTTACGGCTTACTCATCGGGATTTAACCACTAACATGCGATTTTTGACTCCTCTGTTGTTATGCACAGCACTATTGGTCACCGGCTGCTCATGGCTGAAAGGCGCCGACCAAATCAACCAAGAAGCACGAGATACCAGTGACTTCTCCGAAAAAAACTTCTACGAGGTTATTCAGGACGATTTAGATGCAGGCTTCTGGCAGACCGCCATTGAAAACCTGGAAGCACTGGAAGCTCAACACCCCTTTGGGGACTACGCAGAGCAGGCCCAGTTAGAACTCATTTATGCCCGCTATCGTGCGGGCGACTTTGAGGCTGCCATTGCTTCTGCAGATAGGTTCATCAGGTTACACCCTCAACATCCCAATATAGACTATGCATACTATTTAAAAGGGCTTTCTTTCTTTTCGAAAAACAAAGGTTTTTTTGAACAGCTAATACCCGTCGATGAATCCAAGCGTGACCCTGGTTCTGCCCGCGAGTCTTTGGTCTCATTTAATGAGCTATTGAACCGGTACCCTGATAGCCTCTATGCACCCGATGCCCGTAAACGAACCATCTACCTGCGTAATAACATGGCACGACTCGAAATTCATGCAGCTAACTACTACTTTCTGCGTGGCGCCTACCTTGCCGCGGCCAACCGAGGGCGCTATGTTGTTGAAAATTATCAGATGACTCCTGCCGTTCCAGATGGTCTTGCTGTTATGGCTGAGGCTTATTACCTGATGCAAATGCAGGATTTATCTGATGACGCGGTCAAATTATTAGTTGCCAACTACCCGCAACACCCTGCGCTCGACGAAAGCGGCAATTTCCTCTATCAAGAAGAAACCGCCGGATTCAAACGTAGCTGGGTGAATAAACTGACGGCAGGACTCTATGACAAGCCAGAAACTATTGGTTTTGATACCCGCCATGTTTTTAGTGAACGCTATAAAAAATCCGGCCAAGACGCCGCCCGGGCAGAAAAATCCTGGTTTGAACAGCTCACTTTTGGGGTTTTTAACTAACCCCCCTTATCACCATTAACCCAAGAATTAAGCCATGGATATTGATGCAATTCGTAGGGAGATGAAGGTCTTACCTAACATCGACCCTGCTTTTGAAGTGGAGCGTCGCGTTAATTTCATCAAATCCAAACTGGTTCAATCTGGCACCACAAACCTTATTCTCGGTGTTAGCGGCGGCATTGACTCTACCACCTGTGGCAGACTGGCTCAGCTGGCTATAGACCAGCTCAACCAAAAACAGTCCGACCTTAATTACCGCTTTATTGCCGTCAGACTACCCTATGGTGTTCAGGCCGATGAAGACGATGCTCAATTAGCGCTGAAATTTATTCAGCCTTCTGAAAGCTTGACTGTGAATGCAAAGCCTGGAGCAGACGGTGTACATGATGAAGTGCTGAGTGTATTAAGTGAGAACGGCCTAATAACAGCCTCTGAATCCGTCACCGACTTTTCCAAGGGTAATACCAAGGCTCGTGTTCGCATGGTGATTCAGTATGAACTTGCTGGTCTTTTGGACGGCTTGGTCATTGGCACTGATCACTCTGCCGAGAACATTACTGGGTTTTTCACCAAATGGGGGGATGGTGCCTGTGATCTAGCACCACTGTTTGGTTTAAGTAAGCGTCAAGTTCGACAAATTGCAGAATTTCTCGGTGCACCCCTGAGCTTGATTAAAAAAATACCTACGGCAGACCTAGAGTGTCTAGTGCCCCAAAAAGCCGATGAACATGCCCTCGGCATTACCTACGATGAGCTTGATGATTTTCTAGAAGGAAAACTCGTTCGCGAAACTACAAAAACTCGTATCGTCGAGATTTACCAAAAAACCCAGCACAAACGTCAACCTATCCCTACTATCTACAGTTAGCAAAACTGTATCTGATGCTGTGATTGATACTATGGCTGATAGAAAACAGTCAGTTAGCCTATCTATCACTCATTAGTCTCAAGCACCTACTGACTCATAAACACCCTTTGAGCACTTCTGTAGTGAAGTAACTACTCAATATAGAGAAGCAACACCCAATCACACCTTTTTCACCGTGATACAAAATGCTTTTTTCAGATAGAATCTCATCATAAACAGAAATAAAGGGCAGTTATGCCACTGCAAGTCGATCAGGTTGAAACAAGTACCGCCCCCGATGGCCTACTGAAGGTTTATGCCTACTATAGGACTGTGCTCGCTGCTCTATTACTTATTATGTACCTTTCCGGTATCGCCTTTAAAATTCTAGGTAGTGAAGACCATCAATTATTTCTGACAACAACCTCCGCGTACACATCACTCTGCCTGCTCACACTACTCTACTTTCGCTTCAACCAGTCCGGCCCGGGCATTCAGTTACTGTTTTTCATGTTGTTGACCGATATGGTGGCGATCACTCTGATGATGCATGCCAGCGGAGGTCTAGAAAGTGGCCTGGGCTTTCTGATGCTAACCATTGTGGCAGCGGGCAGTATCTTCGTCGCGGGCCGGTTATCCCTATTATTGGCAGCGATTGCCAGCATCTTCGTGATGACAGAAACTCTAACCACTATCCTACTACTGGAAAGGAACCAAGAAGCTATATTTCCAGCGGGAATTTTGGGTATTCTGTTATTTATCACTGCGCTAATCTTTCAAATGCTGACCCAGCGCATTCGGGTCGCCCAAACTATTGCATCAAAAAGAGCCACTGAAAGCGCTCAACATCAAAGACTGAATGAATCGATTGTAAAGAGAATGCACACCGGAATTGTCGTTGTTGATAGCAATGACAATATCCAGCTGATCAACAGCTCTGCAATGCAGTTGCTCGGGGGACAACAACCGGGTAAACCCCTGGGAACCAACCAAACACTCAGGCTTATCCCTCCGCTGTTTAAACAACTTGAGCGCTGGCGAACCTATCCTTGGTTGAGAACACCTACATTTAAAGCGACTTCTTCAGCACAAGAATTACAGGCTAATTTTACCTCCCTACACCGTGGTGCAGCCAAACAAACACTGATTTTTCTGGAAGATACTCGCACACTTGCCCAGCACGCCCAACAACTGAAGCTTTCATCACTCGGCAGGCTAACGGGCAGTATTGCCCATGAAATTCGCAACCCCTTAGGAGCGATCAGCCATGCATCACAATTACTCTCTGAGCAACCTACAAGTGAAAGCCAAACGAAGTTACTTGATATAATCTACCGTCACTGCAATCGTGTGAATCAAATCGTTGATAACGTATTACAACTATCAGGACAAAAACCACCTGCATTTCAAAAATTGTGGTTATTACAATGGCTGAAAAAATTTCGCCTTGAATATCTGGATGGCCATCAGTCTCTTACTGTTATGGAAATTGAAAGTGATGACACAGATACTCAGATCTTTTTTGACCCCGTTCACCTGACGCGGATTCTGACAAACTTAGTAGATAATGGTATGAGGTTCAGCCACCAAGAAGTGAGTCAACACTGGATCAAGCTAGTCATTTCAAAAGATTTAAACTCCAGCCTCCCCTTTCTGGATGTCTATGATAAGGGGCCTGGTATTCCCAAGAATGATCAGGAGCATATTTTCGAGCCATTTTTTACAACATCTCACGAAGGGTCTGGATTGGGGCTCTACTTGGCCAAAGAGCTTTGTGAGGTAAACTACGCCTCACTCAATTACTTTGGTGACACACCAGAAAACAGCCATTTTCGAGTGGGTTTCTCCCACACGGAACGGCTATTACCGAGAGCTTCTTCATGATGAAAAAACGTGCCCTAGTCGTTGATGATGAACCTGATATTCGAGAACTACTGTCCATGACCTTGGAACAGATGGGGCTAGAAGTAGTGACTGCGGCCAAACTGACCAAAGCTCGCAAGCTATTGGACAGTGAACATTTTGATATCTGCCTGACAGATATGAACCTGCCTGACGGCAATGGTCTTGAACTGGTTGACCATGTCCAGGCCTGCCACCCGCACCTTCCAATTGCGATGATTTCCGCCTACGGTAATATGGCGATTGCCATAGAGGCTCTAAAAAAAGGTGCCTTCGATTTTATTTCCAAGCCATTAGAACTGATTCGTTTGCGCAATATTGTACAGTCAGCGCTCAAGCTGGATCAGGGTGAAGCTGAAAAAACATCGTCCTCGACCTCCTTAATTGGGACTTCATCCGCCATGGAGTCTCTCAAACAACAAATAAGGCGTGTTGCACGTAGTCAGGCACCCATTTTTATCAGCGGTGAATCAGGCAGCGGCAAAGAACTGGTCGCCCGAGCTATTCATGCCCTGGGACCCCGTTGTGCAGGGCCATTTATCCCGGTTAACTGCGGAGCTATTCCTTCTGAGCTTATGGAAAGTGAGTTTTTTGGCCATAGAAAAGGTAGTTTTACCGGTGCACACCAGGATAAACAAGGGCTATTTCAGGCTGCCAATGGAGGAACACTATTACTCGATGAGATTGCCGACCTACCCCTTGAAATGCAGGTGAAACTCCTCCGTGCCATACAGGAAAAAAGTATCCGGCCTGTGGGTGCTGAAGATGAAATACCTGTGGATGTTCGAATTCTCAGCGCCACCCACAAAAACCTGGCAAAAGAGGTACAAAGCAATCAGTTCCGTCAGGACTTATTTTACCGCATCAATGTGATCGAGCTTCCAGTGCCCAGTTTGCGTGAACGTAAAGATGATATCCCGCAACTGGCAAAGACGTTTCTGGAACGGTTTGCCAGCGCGTCTGACCTCCCAGTACCGACACTCTCGGATGAAGCACTTCAAGCCTTATTAGAATACAGTTTTCCCGGTAATATCCGTGAATTAGAAAATACACTGGAAAGGGCTTTTACTCTCTGTCATGGGTCTGCCATAGGCCCTGAAGACCTTCAACTTAAAACAGAAACACCCTCAATAGAACAACTCCACCAAGGTACGAAGAGCAGCACTCGAACCACAGAAGAGTTCGATTCCATCGATGACTATCTTGCTACTATTGAAAAAGATATGTTGATCAGTGCACTAGAAAGAAACCGCTGGAATAAAACCGCCACCGCCAAAGAGCTGGGGATCAGCTTTCGGCAGATTCGACATAAATTAAAGAAATTTGAAATAGAGTAAGCGCGCTACCAACAGTAGGACGCGTTCCCAGATACAGTTACTGTTTTGTCTGCCTGATCATCAAAACCCAATGTACCGCACTTTGTATCCTCGGTTTGGCTACCGTGTGGAACAGCTGATAACGTATAAATTGTTTCACCTGTGTTCGAGTCGGGTGCCGTAATAATCATCTTATAAATACTACCCGTTACAGCCGCAAGGGGCTGCCCCTCACTGTCGATAAAGTAACTTGCCTCATATCCAAGATCTGTCAGTAAGTGGGTATAAGAACGGTTATTTAGGAAGTACTGCTCTTGCCTAGATGCCACCTCAAGGAGTGCAGCTTTAGCAACAGCCCGATTGGAACGAAGGACATACTCTCGGTAGTTGGGCAAAGCAATCCCGACAAGAATAGCGATAATGGCAACGACAATCATTACTTCGATTAATGTGAACCCCTTACTTTTTGGCATCATTTTTATCGCTCCCCACCTCATGGTTTATCCAATACATCAACATTAATTTCACGCCAGAAGAAGGTATTGGGGCGCTGATCACCCAATTTTGTCTGGGTGCCACCAGCCAATCCAGTACTGGGCGAAACGGCTGTAACCCCGCCATCAATACCTGATGCCAAGTCCAGATATCTGTCTGATGCCTGCAGAATATCACCCTGCAGATGGGAATGAAGGTGGATATCGGGAGAACCATCCCGGACTGCTACCTGATAAAGTCGGCTGGCACCAATACTCGCCGCACACTCACCCTCTGCTTCACCACCCTCAGGAAGGTAGGTAGTAAAGTTGACATTGCCACCAGAGATTAGCGGAATGGACAGATTTTTCTCCCCAGTCTCACCCAAACTCAGCTTCCAACCATTGGCAAGGTCTGCGGCACTGCACTGATTGCTGGTATCGGTATCACTATTACTATCGTTAATACAACTACTCGTCACATCAAATATATCATTAAGTACCAAGGGAGTACGCCCATCAACCCCTGTACTGGCCGTCAAATCATCATCTGCATAAATTTCTCGATCTTTGATAAAGAAAAACATGTTATCAATCGTCGAAGGTGCGGACTGCGGGTGGGTTCGATCACCAGAGCCTATAGCAATACCATCGTAACGACCAATGGAATCACGCCCCTGAATAATGCTCAACCCATGATAGAAACGACGGTCATTGACAGATCCCACACTACCACCTAACTCAGCCAGCTTTGTTGCACGCCAGAAATCTTCACGGAAGTTATTTTGATAATTAGAATCGGGATTTGCTGGATTAAACTCAGGCAACTCGAAGCGCCAGACATTGCCACCCGTATCCCCCACATACACTCGGTCTGTAATACCGTTACCATCCGAATCAATCGGTGTCACCGCAGCGGGAATACTATGAATTAATTCATTGTGGTGATATTCATTAGCTGATACACCACCTTCCGATGCCCCCCAAGTGGCCTTCCAAATCAGCTCCCCGGTTCGAGCATGTACAATAAAGAGTGCCGCACCTTCCGGGTCATGACCGTCGACCGCATCGGTAGTCACATCATAGGACAGGTCATCACGCCCCACACGCCCACTGCGATCATCGGTCCAGCCTCCGTAGAGCCCACCACCAAAGATCAATACCGGAACGGGAACATTCTCACCACTAAATTCGTTCACAGTATCGTCTTCAAATCTAACCCAAACCTGTCGAGGTGTTGAGAAACTCATACCCAGCTCCTCAAAATCGGTTCCCGTGCCCTCATTGGTAATCTGCCACAATAACCTTGGCTCATCCTCAGGGTCGGAGACATCCAATCCATAGTAGGACTTTCCTCCTCGTCTAAGACCAATGTAAACATAAGCCTTGTCACAATTGAGGTCGGTGGGGTCAGACTGGTCATCCCCCCCAGGCTCACATCTTGAATCATTACCGCCTGAGCCACGCTCAATAATGCCATCGTGATCATTATCGATAACAAAAGAAATGGGAGCCAAGTCGATCCCGTAGGGTTTATCTTCCCCTACAAAGGTTTGCTTGATCAAATCGGGAACATTAGCTAACAATTCCCGGGGCATAAAGGCCCATTCTTCAACGCCAGATTCTAGGTCAGGATCATAATCAACTCCAACACCGGGATCTCCGGGAAGAGTATTTCGAATTGAATGCAGAAAACCGTCACTGGTACCAAACAAAATACGGAGGTGTTGATTGTTCTCTACATAACCACCCAAAGGACCGTAGTTTAGAGTCAGGGGTCTGGAATGTAGTGGGTCACCCATCATCCATGGACGAGCATCATCGAACTCAGTATCTCCATCCCAATCAAAAACATCGATACCCCTAACCCACTTTAATAGAATTTGAGTAGCTGCGGCTCTAACTTCACCCTCATCCGCCAGTAGAGAAAAATCCTCTTGGGCATTACTTTCAATTTCATCAATAAAGTCAGTATTACTGATATATGTCCCAAGATTACCACTATCCTCAATAAGGATTTCAAGTAACTTCTGAATATCCTCATCAACAGCTAGTGACCCGACAGATACGCTGTTTGCATCCAACGGAATCAGTGCATTACCTGTAGAGGCAGTACCAACTACAACATCTGGGCTGAGGAATAACTGACGGCCATCCGTATCACTCAAACTGGTATTTGCCTCGGTAGGGTCATTAGTTTCGGGCAGAAGAGTATCTTTATTAACTCGGTAACCCGGCACAAGATGCCCTGCACCACCACGGGTAATAGAACTGCCGTCTTTACCGCCATTGTCAGGATCGACATCTGGGTCAGCAGTATCCACATCTAGCGCATTTACATCAGTCCAAAAGGTTAAGGAATCATCACTGATGCGCCCGGTAATGGGGTTAAACGCCGTATTACCCAGAGCATCCTCAATGACAATTGATGTTGTGCCGTCATCTTCTAATTCGGAATCAATTCTGAGTTTTTTGACATTACCCGGCCACAGGGGATAACCGTCAGGATCTACTTTAAAAAGTGCCAGATACATATCTGGGAGTGCTTCCGTACGGTTCTGTACGTTAACCGGTACCGATGCAGCAGTGAAGGTGCTACTCACCGACGTAATACTATTAAAAATATCAATAATGTCATCTATAAGCTGCTTGGGATCTTCTGAAGAAGAATAGGGTTTAACCGTGCCGCCAGCCTCAGCATAAGAACGAGTTTTAGTATTTATTTTGTCGACAATGAAGAAGGACGTGACATTTTGGTTACCCTCAATATCTACCCCTACATCTGCACTTGCGTGGTCAAATGTGTGTAATTTAGAAATAATTTCAGGGAAGGCATTATCACCAGAGGTATTAGCTAACTCCAGTCCTTGCTCACTAGGGTCGTTACCAATATCTTTGGATATCGCTGTATTCCAATCAGCATCTTGCTGAGACACCTGGAACAAAAAGTTAATGGTATAGGTTTTACTGCAAGAATAGTCACCAACGGTGTAAGGGCTCGTATACTTATCACCATCATCGATGTCCATATCCCAGGTTGTCCAAGGGGATATAATATTAGGAGGATTATCATTATCGATATTGCTATCTACACTAGGCGATGTATTTTCGCACCCCCTGTCCGCATCAAAATCACAATCACCCTGCCCGCTAGTACTACTACCTCCACCGCTATCAGCGGCATACTCTTGGTCCAAGTTATAGTGACCCTTACCATTTAAACGATCACTATCAAAATCCGACCAACCTTTGTGCCCATTAAGAACGGCACCACCCGTCAGATAACGGTAAAATTCAAAAAACAGCTCACGCCCCTGATAATTGTGGGCCAAGCTTCCCTGGGGTACCGGAAGATTTGCCACGATATCCAGTAATTCTTCTTTGGACGCCTGACCTGCAGCAGTTTCATCCACCACATCAAACCCACGTAGGATATACCCCCCGTCACTACACCCTTTATCGTTACCTAGATCACCATCAATTGCAGTACAGTTATTTTCATTCTGGTGGCTCATCATAAAGCCAATCTGAAAGCCCTGAGGCTCAATCCGGTCAAAGACCACTATCAGTACACCGCGGAAAGCGTCAAATAATGTAACATCATCGCCATCAGACAGCCGACCTTCATCAACTAACGCCGCATAAATATCTGGCCCAAGCTCGTCATCGCCATCACAATCAGAAAGATCTGGGTCACTATGGTATGTACACTGAGGCGACCCAAGGTTAGAACGCCAATCAAGCGATAGCATCACAAAGGGTGGCACCGCATCTTCAGCCGCAGGGGTACCAAAATAGATTTCAGTATCATCAGTCAATGCTGGAGTAGACACTAGGCTAAGAGCTATAACTGCAATTTGCCAAAATTTGAGTTTTCTCATAATTCTATTCCGCCTGTAATGGCGGTCTCCTGTATGTAGCAACACCATGACGATCCTTATAAACCTATGTGCGAATATTTATCTAGATCACCCGCATCTGACTGAGTCGCTAATCCGGAGCAATCCTTTGCTACGGGATTAATAATAAACACACCTTCCGATTGGTGCGATACGCCCTGCTTGTTCAGAGAATTATCATAATCTGCTTCAGTATCAAAATAGAACGCACAGGTGTTTACTTCTTCACCAAAACCAGGGGGTGACTGCCCTTCGCCCAAATAATGGGTCATATACTCATTAACAGCCCCTGCGGAAGTGATGGCTGATGAAAGCGTGGTATCAATCGTCAAGGTAAGAGCATCGCACTCTGAATCTGGATCGGTGTGACCCGGACTGCAAAGGGTTTGGTCTGTTTTAAAACTCGGCTCAGTAGCTCCCCCGCCCTGCCAACGACTAATCACAGACTCATTCACTGCGGCCGCGAGTTCAAATGCCTCTATTCTGGATTGCTCGTTACCCGCCATCAGTATTTCCAGCATGCCTGAACGCATGGTGCCCAATGCCAACATACTGAGAAGCAGTAAAAAAATAATGGAAATCAGCAGGATCGCACCCTGTTGTTTTGTCTTGCCATAATTGCCACTGATCATGATTTCAGCTCCATTATTCAGCTACCAGGCTGGTTGGGTTGCGAATAACAACCGTCGACGAAAGTGCTAATCGGTAAAACTGATCAACCGGTGTGGTAACAGTAGTCCCACCGCCCAATCGATAGCTCCGGGACTCAGCAGGGAAGTTATGTATTTCATTAATACTGCGGGCTAACACATGTACTCGAACAGAAACTATCTGGTCTGCATTTGCCCCTGAGCCCACGGGGGGGTCAGTGTCATCAGAAACAAATTGGTCAGCATATCCATCAGCATCAATATCCACACCAAGCTCAAATTGTAAGTTTTCAATACCTCGAACCAGGCAACGTTGTGTTGATATGCCAGTGCCAGTCGAGACTAGTTCTCTCTTACACAGGCTCGGCACCCCATCATCTGTGCCTATATAGAAAATTGACGCGTAATACTCCCACATATCTGAGCCATTATTAGCGGTAGCTATTGCGCCAATATCGGTATAACCGGAACCCTGATGCAACTCAACCGCACCCAGCCCTCTGTTCTTATTGTGTAGGTAGTAACGGGTACTGACCAGAGAAGTGAGCCCCGATTGCCACTCACCATTCTCAATAACGGGAAAGTCAGATGCTCTTTTTATCGTAACAAGGTCTGTACCAGCCACTATATCCCCATCAGCAAAACAGGAATAATAGGTATCTGTTGAGTTATCTGAGCTATCAATGACTTCCAGGGGAGCTTCACCTTCGAGCAGCCAGTCATCTCCAGAAGGACCACAGTCAGTGGTCACCGAACCGCCAGTGACAAGAGATGAATTAGGAACACCCCCAAAAAAGCCCGCCATACCAAGCTCTCTTGACAGTAACCTCAGACTATAGCGACCATTTTCCTGGACTCGAGATACTTCATCATCCTGAACAAAATTACGTTTTCCCTCAACAAATACACTGATAATGCCTGCCGAGAGTAACAACCCCAACAGCAGAGCTATCATCAGTTCAATCAGAGTAAACCCTTTACTTCGGGAATAATGTCTCATCATTGCTTTACCCGCCAAATTACTCACCTTCACACATCCGCCACAAAGGTACTTATAGTCACCCACTGCCTGAGCTTGTCATCAGTGCCATAATTATCATCACCACAGGCTGGAGCATTGGTTTGATCCAACTCCACTTTTCCCTGCCATACAATGATGGCCGTAATATAGTTACTGGTATCGGTCACACAAGCCGTGGGGTTAACCAGCCCGCCAGACACCGCTGTGCCATCTAATAACTGATCCCACTCCCAGAGATCAAAAGCGGCAAGTTCCGTATTAGTACATTGCGCCTGAGTACAGTTGGGAACCGGTTCTGCCATGATACCTGGGTCGAGCTCCGTCACAACGTAAGCACTAACTTGGTTAGGATTACCGCGTATCCGTTCCAGCAGATTTTGGGCCGTGTATACTGCCGTTGTTCTTTGTATGGCTTCAAAGTTGAGGCGCTTGGCATTCATTTGCAGGCCAACATACCCCAGCACACCAACAGCCAGCACCAAAGCAGCAATCATCACCTCGATCAAACCAACCCCAACACAATTGGGCCGGTGGTTAAGCAATGATGTCCCACAAGATGGTCTTATCACTTATCTGCTCCTTCTGCGCCCTAAAAAGATCAAGGGCAATCTATACCTGAGTCCAACCCTTTTTGACTACGGATTCTGCCCGTAATATTGATAAACACCTGCCTTGCCTTAGCATCGTCTTCTTCCCCACTAGCATCAGTAGCACAAATCCTAAATGAGGACGTTTCATTCAATGACGCACTGCCACGAGCATTGCCTTGGGGTAAAAATGTAACTAAATCTGAAAATTGCGCTGTGCTACGAAGCGTGTAACCCGTAGGTAGAGGCGAATATTCTTGTATCACCAGCTCTACACCTCCACTGTCCACGGTGCCGTCCATATTCAAATCATTGAAGGTAATCCAACCCTGCTCCCAATTATCATTCGTTGTGCAATCATCTCCATCAGCACTTTTACAGAGGGTGACCGGTTGATTGAGCCTAGCGGCTGTTGATCTGGCCAAATTTAAACTAGCCTTCAGGTTGTTTGCCTCGGCACCAATTTTATTACTGGTAATGGTTTCCCGGAAATATGGTGCACTCAGTGCCAACAGAATCGCCACCAACGCAACGGTTATCATCAGCTCGATCAGAGTAAAGCCTTCATATTTTATTTTCGTGTTCATGATTTCCCATATAGCAAATGTGTTCTTATAAATCCTCCCAATCAGACAGAAGGTGTGATACTCCGACCACCAACTCTTGACAGATCAGCTCCGGGAAAATTGACCGATGAGCGGTAGTTGAAACCTTTGCATGGTGATCAATTTTCCTCTATCAGTAATGAGCTATTCTATGACTTCCCTAAGAAAAAAGCCTAATAAAACCCAATATTGCCTGACTATCTAGAGGAGAAACCCACACCCAACTCACTGCCCTCAACCGCCATCACAAACTCTATCTCCTATACCTGTAGCCACTCTGGGTCGCCCAGTTATAGAAACCACAACGCGCCGACCTTCAATGCCCCCATCTGGCGAACAAATAATAAACGAGGTGTTCCCGCTACCACTGCTCCCCACTGAATTCCCATCGGACTGATAACCAAACCATTTATGATGTTTAGTGGTATAGAGTAAGTATCCATTTTGTGCTGGATCACCAACCCTGATAACCCTATCCATGTCATGGTCAAGCTCTCCACGCTTCCCCCTATCGGAAAAGACGATCCAACCATCCATCCAACTCAAATCAGGATTGCAGGCTAAACCATCAGAACTGGGACACAGGCTAACCAAGCTGTTCCTCTTGATCGCCTCCATTCGGGCATAATAAAGTGTCGTCAACACCCTTTGAGCTTCCACTGAGGTTCTGCTTTTCTTAATCAGTGTTTGAAATGAAGGCACAGCCAACGCTGAAATGACAGCCACTAATGCTATTGTGATTAGCAACTCAACAAGGGTAAAACCCTTCTTCCTATTGAAAAAGTCCATATCGCCATCCTGGCAAAACACATCCGTGTCACACCAGTATAGGAAAAAAGCGAGTTATTTAAAGTGTTATTAACGAGAACTCTCTTAACCTAGCTCTCTGTTAACGCAGCTCTTTTGGCATAGAAAATCGAATGTTTTCAGCCCGGCCAGGTATTTCCTCAGGTGCTGTAGCACCCATGTTTTGTAAAGCCTCTACCACGTCCTCAACCAGCACTTCGGGAGCAGAAGCACCCGCAGTGATTCCAACGGTAGCTTTATCCAAAAGCCACTTTTCTTGAATATCTGAGGCCGTATCAATCAGATGCGCTTCAGCACCACAGCGCTCTGCCAGCTCCCTGAGTCGGTTGGAGTTGGAGCTATTAGGTGAACCTACCACCAGAACAAGCCCACACTCCAGTGCGAGCTGTTTTACCGCATCCTGGCGATTTTGGGTGGCATAACAAATATCATCTTTTTTAGGACCATGTATAGCAGGAAAACGTTGTCGCAACGCATCAATCACCCGAGCCGTATCGTCAATAGACAATGTTGTCTGGGTAACATAAGCCAGGCTTTCTGGATGCTTAACCTCTAACTGTGCCACATCAGATTCATTCTCGACCAAATAGATGTGGCCACCTCTACTGGCATCATATTGCCCCATCGTACCCTCAACCTCTGGGTGCCCCTGGTGGCCTATCAGTACACACTCTCGCCCCTCCCTGCTGTAGCGAACAACTTCCATGTGTACTTTGGTCACCAAAGGACAAGTGGCATCGAATACGGTTAACTGTCGGGATTCAGCTTCCGTCCGTACTGCCTGAGACACACCGTGAGCACTGAAGATAACATTGACGCCATCGGGTATTTCATCGAGCTCATCGACAAACACTGCACCCCTGTCACGTAACGATTCCACCACAAATTTATTGTGAACCACCTCGTGGCGCACATATACAGGTGCGCCAAAAATATCGAGTGCCCGATTAACGATATCAATCGCTCGGTCGACCCCGGCACAAAAGCCTCGAGGATTGGCGAGTTTAATCTCCATCAGTGCGTTACCGCAGGTACCACATCAAGAACTTGCACCTTGAAGCTAATCGTATGTCCAGCCAAGGGGTGATTGAAATCAACGGTCACAGAGTCTTCATCAACCTCGACGATAACACCAGGCAGCTCAGCTTGCTTGGCATCAGCAAAAGACAACATCAGGCCAGGTTCAAGGGCTATGCCTTCACCAAAGTCTTCATCAAAGTCTTTCCGTGAAAACTGCTGAAGGTTACTGGGGTTATGCTGACCGAAACCCTCTTCAGGCAAAATAGAAAATACATCTTCGGCACCAGCCTTTAGGCCCTGTAGCACGGCCTCAAATCCTGGTAAAAAATTACCGTCTCCCACCACAAAACTAGCGGGCTCACCGTCGAAATTAGAGTCTACTGTTGAACCATCTTCAAGAGAGAGGGAGAAGTGTAGAGTTACTTTTGTATCAGGCCCAACAGGCAGTAATACGGCATCAGATAAATCAGTCATGATTACAATCCAGCTTTTTTTTCTTGGAAGCCAACAGGCTTTCCAATATCAATAACAACGCCCCCAGAGTAATGGAGGTATCAGCTACGTTAAACGCGGGCCAGTGGTAATGTCGGTAATAAATATCGACAAAGTCCACCACATAACCCAGCAAAATTCGGTCCCAGAGATTACCAATGGCTCCACCCAACACCAGTGACAGAGCCAAGGCTAACAGGCTCTGACGAGTAGACAGTCTCGATAGCCAAACCACAATGATAACAGTAACGACAACGCCTATCAGGGCAAAAAACCATCGCTGCCAACCCCCAGCTTCACTGAGAAAGCTAAATGCAGCTCCCACATTGTGCACCAAGGTCAGATTTATAAATGGTAAGACCTCAAGTGTTTCACCGTAAGAAAATACATCGGATATCCAACACTTGGTCAGCTGATCTAGAAGAATAATCAGCCCCGCCAACAGATACCAACGCCCTAGCGTCCAACTCACACTAACATCCAACGCATGTCTGGATTAAGCATATAAACGTTGCTCACCATTACCAGAAATGTTCTCAACACAACGACCACAAATTTCTGGATACTCGGGATTAGCGCCCACATCTTCACGGTGATGCCAGCAACGCTCACATTTAGTATGAGTTGTTTTTACAACACTCACCTGCAACCCTTCAACTTCAGTCGTTTCGGCATGAATAGTCTCAGTGTCACTGGCGTCAGCTGTTGACCTGAGTTCAGCTGCCGAGGTAATCAAAACAAACCTGAGCTCATCACCCAGCTTAGCCAGAGCCTCCTGTAACTCGCCATCAACATACAGTATCACCTCAGCTTCCAGTGACTTTTGAATACCCGCATCTTTCTTTCCTTCCAGCACTTTATTCACAGCATTTCTTGCATCGACAATCAATGCCCAGTCACCCGGTAAAATCGCAGCGGTCTGCGCCGAAGGTAGCGCCTGCCATTCCGCGAAGAAAACAGAGGCTTCTCGGTCACCTGGAATGAATGACCAAATTTCTTCTGCCGTAAAGCTCAAGATCGGGGCAATCCAACGTGTAAATGAATTCACAATATAATAGAGAGCTGTTTGCGCAGAGCGTCGCGCTAGAGAGTTTTCCTGACAGGTATACTGGCGATCCTTGATAATATTTAAGTAGAACCCCCCCATATCAGTCACACAGAAATTGTGTAGCTTCTGATAAATATGATGGAACTGATAGTTCTCGTAAGCGGCAAGGATGTCTTGTTGCATACTCGCAACACAATCAACCGCCCAGCGATCCAGCGCCAACATATCATCCATTGGTACCAAGTCTTTGGCCGGGTCAAAGCCGTTTAAATTCGACAGGAAGAAACGTGCCGTATTGCGAATCCGGCGGTAGGAATCCCCTGTTCGCTTCAGAATTTCATCAGAAACACTCATTTCGCCACTAAAATCTGTGGCCGCCACCCACAAACGAAGCACATCGGCCCCCTGATCATTCACCACTTTCTGCGGCGACATCACATTGCCAATGGACTTGGACATCTTGCGGCCATCAGCATCCACCACAAAGCCATGGGTCAACACTGCCTTGTAGGGCGCATTACCCTTAATAGCTATCGCTGTTTTTAGCGATGACTGGAACCAACCCCGATGCTGATCAGAGCCTTCCAGGTACAGGTCGGCTGGGTACTGTAATTGCTCACGGGCATCCAGCACCGCGGTATGGGTAACACCGGAATCAAACCACACATCCAGAGTATCTGTGACTTTGCTGTACTGATCCGCCTCATCACCGAGCAACTCAGCTGCATCCAGCTCATACCAAGCATCTATCCCATCTTGCTCCACGCGGGAGGCTACAGCCTCAATCAATGTCGGGGTATCCGGATGGATTTTCCCCGTCAGCTTGTGGACAAACAAGGCAATAGGCACACCCCAAGTGCGTTGGCGAGAGATACACCAATCTGGACTATTCTCCAGCATTGCTTCAATTCTGGCCCGCCCCCAATCGGGGTGCCACGTAACGCCTTTAACCGCCTGCTTCGCTTTTTCCAACAAACCATTGTGGTTCATGCTGATAAACCACTGGGGTGTTGCCCGATAAATCAACGGTGTCTTGGTTCTCCAGCAGTGGGCGTAACTGTGAGTAATTTTGTCGCTGGATAACAACCGACCACAGTCTTTCAGCAGATCAACAACCTGCTCATCGACTTTATAAACATGCTCGCCAGCAAACTGTTCCACGTCTTCACGGAATAGACCGTTATCATCGATATAATTCAGGGTACCAATGTCATATTTGGCCGCTACGACGAAATCATCCACACCATGATCCGGTGCTGTATGCACACAGCCCGTACCCGCTTCCGTGGTCACATGCTCGCCTAAAATGATGGGAACCTGTCGGTCGTAGAACGGATGCTGTAACAACAAGTTCTCGAACTGGCTACCCTTGGCTCTGCCAACCACCTGAGAGCTATCAACACCCCATCGAGTTAAGACTGACTCCACCAAATCTTCCGCCAGCAGGTATCGGCCCACATGACCGGCAACCTCACACTGCACCAACACATAGTCCAAATCAGCATTGAGACTGACTGCCTGATTAGAAGGCAGCGTCCAGGGTGTCGTGGTCCAAATCACCACAGAAATATCACCCTCACCGGCCACGTCACCTATGGCACTGGTAAAGGCACCTGTATCTGCCACGGAGAAAGCCACATCAATTGAAAATGAGGTTTTATCCTGATATTCCACTTCCGCTTCGGCCAGCGCCGAAGCACCCACCACACTCCAGTACACGGGCTTGTAGCCTTTAACCAAGTGGCCATTTTCAACCACTTTACCCAACGCACGAATAATGTTCGCTTCGAAACTGTTATCCATCGTGAGGTAAGGATTATCCCATTCCCCCATCACGCCGAGGCGGATAAAGTCCTTCATCTGGCCGTCGACCTGACGTCGAGCATATTCACGGCATTTCTGCCGGAAGGTTTTATGATCTACCTTGACACCCGCCTTGCCGATTTTCTTTTCTACCTGATGCTCAATGGGTAAACCATGGCAATCCCAACCCGGCACATAGGGGGCATCATAACCACTCAGGCTGCGGGACTTGATCACGATATCCTTCAGCACTTTATTGACGGAATGGCCAAGGTGAATATTGCCGTTGGCATAGGGAGGGCCATCATGGAGGATAAATTTTTCCCGACCACTGCGCTGCTCACGCAGTTGCTCATAGAGCTTGGTGTCCTGCCATTTTTTTAACATGCCTGGCTCCCGCTGAGCCAGGTTGGCCTTCATCGGAAACTCCGTAAAGGGTAAATTCAGGGTTGATTTGTAGTCAGTCATTTCTCTCTAACATCGTTTTTTGCCCCGCAAAATATTTCCGGGCCACGGCTATATCGTTATGAATTTCTTCGACCATAAGGTCTAGCGATGAGAACTTAGCCTCTTCGCGAACTTTGGCTTTAAATTCCACATGAATTCTCTGCCCGTATAGATC
>DRHD01000036.1 GCA_011049795.1 Porticoccus sp. | reverse complement strand
CAACAGTACCGCCCCAGTTGCCATGCGTATTAAAGTTAAAGGTTCCTTTTATATCAAGCGGAACACCTATCACCCCAATTGCTGTTGCCGTGCCATTTACAGAACTTGTATTTATTGCGAGACTGGCCTTTGTTTCGCCAAAGGTAGCTATTGTAACATTCATCCGATACCGAACACCTGCGGTTTCCTCTGTAGACTCAAAGGTGTTGCCATCCGTAAGAGTAGCGATAGTAGTTTTTGTTACAAAGTCATTAGTGCTTCTTTCCAATGCCACTGTCCCACTACCGGGAGAAACCGTGAATATAAAAGTACCAAAAACGTCTATCGGTTCGCCAATTATTCCCGTTTGTCCGGGAGGCTTTGTTCCGTTAGTTTGCCTGTTCACACGAGGATGTGTCAATTTGAACAATGCCCCAACATGCCCTTCCTCAAAAACACCGGATGAGCGCGTCAATGTACCCGCCAACCCTGCCGCGGTTACATCCACATTCATCGTAACGTCGTCATCTTCCGCTATATCATTTCTTTCAAGAAACGGGCCTTTTGTGAACTCAATCTCGTCCAGCGAGAAGGTTGACACGGTTGTTCTTTTTAACTGTCGCTGTGGATGGTTTGAATGAACAGCCCACATGACATCAGCAATCTGCCTGGTTTGTAGTTGATATAATTCTTCCGGACTATACGGCGTAGCAATTTCAACATGCGTTTCACCGGAACCGGGTAACGGCTGTCCCCCGAAATAGAATCTTGCGTATCTATCACCGAACTCCATCATATATGCGATTGTAGACGAGAAGATAAACGGCATCATCCGCACTACCGGAAGAGGAGCCAGGATATTAGGCTGTTCGATTGTTGCTGTTAATGCTTGTACGGGAGTAACGATTGTAACATTTAGTTGCGTAGCAACAGATATAATCGGAAGAGATACTGATATTGGCACGGCAGACGGGCTGAGAGTGCTATCTATTTGAATCGATGGAGCAACCAGAGTAGCGGTAAGAGATAATACCGACGGCGCATGCGTCAGACTGGAACTAACAGTGGGGGCGTTAAGCGTAGCAGTTATCGCCACCGGCACAGGCAATACGTATATACTGCCATCAATTTTAATAGCGGGCAGTATAATGGTAGAAGTAATGGCAAGAGCGTCCGGCTCTGCCGTTACCGGAACATTAACTTCTTTGAATGCGGCAACAACCATAACCCATCTATCAGTACCATTGTATATCCCTCCGCCGTAAACTCCTGCGCCGTATGTCTGGGTAGTCCAACTTGTAGCTACTGCGCCGGCGGATGCTTGCAATGTAAATTGGTTACTGTCAGAGTATAATCCATTGTCATTTGCGTTCAACAGCGTTCCCGAATTGCCAGTCGGAATAAAATCTTCCGCATCACCGAATACGCCAACAATAACATCGCCATCCTCGGTAGTAGTAAGGGAAATTGACGGACTGGCTGTCGTAAAGCTAAACGAGCCATCAGCAACATCTATCGCACTTGTTTTCCCCCCGGCTACAATATAGCTCGACGCCTGAACATGGAGAGGAAAAGATAAGGGATTAGACACGCTGATTTCAAGCGCGGAACCCGTAGGAGGGTCGAGCATATACCATAACTCACAACCCACATCAGGAACAGTGCGAGGGGGATTAGCGCGAACCAATGCCACACCATTATATGTAGGAAGGTCGCCAGCCCTGATAGAAAGTGGGCCTATGACTATTCCAACGACCAGAAGAGTTGCACCGGTCCCGCAAGTATAGTCGAAGGTCAATGGGTTTGTAGCGCCCGAAAACCGTAAGTTATTATCAAATGTATGGGCCATTTATACCTGGTCGCCTATAATCATTACGTGAACCCTGTTGAAATCCGCCAGAGCAGCAGCTTCTGAGTCCCATGTCTCTATTAACATCTGACTGGTACTTTCAGGTGAACCACTTGTTTGATTACATACAAAGCCAGCGCCTGTTGTTCCGTCTGCGCAAAAACCTGATACTGCATAGTCGTTGTTGGCAAGATTGTCAGTGAAAGCTATCGTATATTTACCAACATCGGTTCTTGTGACGCTTGTTACATTATGACCTGTTCCTTGAATAGTGCCGTCATCACCATCAAATTGTACCCATGCCTTAACCACAGATATAGCAAGACTGACAACGAACTTCCTGTTGGCAACTGCCGCATCTGCCACAGGCGCAGTGCTGTCTGTCTGTAATGCTTCGGTTGCAATTTTACCATTAACATCCAAAGATACGTCAAGGAACGTATTCATCTCCGTACCCCAAGTACCAGCGGATGCGCCGGGCGTTGGTTTAGTAGCCATAGTTCATCTCCTTATTCTGCGAGCGTGATTATACCAGAAGCACTCCATTGTATCGTGAACGTACCGGAAGAAACCGCCTTTGCTCCGCCAAAATCTATAGAAGCAATAAGATCGTTGGTAACCGAAGTGTCATAAATCACTGCATGATATGCCGTAAATGTGGCAGTAGTCCATGCTTCATCAGTGGCATCCCACTTAGTTGTAGCCGCTTCCGTTACTGCCTTCCCCGCCAATGTTTCTCCGCCTGTTGTATAACCGTTACCACTTGCTAATTCATTGGCGGATACGTCGGAATAGTCGGTATTTGTTGCTGTAAACGTATGGCTGTTGTTAAATAACGCAACTTTGATAACGTCTGCCTCCAAGTCAACTTCCTTGTTCATTAAATTCGCTTTGAACCTGTTATAAATACCAGTTTCAGCCATGATTTATCCTTTCTTTGCTTGAATTTGTAAGCAGGGAACATGCACGATAACATCCGTACCGCCGTCTTCACGAGGGAT
>DRHD01000035.1 GCA_011049795.1 Porticoccus sp. | reverse complement strand
GACCTGAACCATCTTTTGTTTTCCATTTTCCTGTCCTTAAAAACTTGCTTGCGGAACTCTGGTTACTTGTTCCTGGCGATAGAACTTAGCATTTATTTTGTTAATCAAATCCGTGAATTTCGGCAGTATCTCTGAAGCTCCGTCCGTATCCTGATCGGCGATAAGAAAAGACATCGCCGACCCGTAGGCTATTACCTCACCCCATGTAACATCTTCCGGCGTACTGTCGTCGTCGGTCAATTCGCTTGGCTTCCTCAGATAAGGGGCTTTCAGCTCCCGGACATCATCGGATTTTTTCTCTACATATAATTGCCGGTCAAAGAACAAGACCCAACTCGGCCTGCCCCGTTTACTATTCCAGCCGTCGGTAAACGTCGCTGTGACCGTTCCTGCGCCCAGGGATGTCGTTCCCGGTACAAAACCACCCGATGCTGTGTTTAAGGCCGTCACGTAGCCCATAGCGGCCTTAGTAGAACTCTCAGCAGGCAAACCCTGAACGGCTAACCCTACAGTTGCGTACCCACTTGCGTTATCAGCCGCTTCCTGTATTGAAACAGTACCATCTACGTCTATTTCAAGACGCCAAGCGCCGTATTTGTTCTGTGGGATTGTATCGCCGGATAATTCAGTTTCAGTATCAACCGCCTCCGGATAAGCATCGCCCCCGATATTGTAGGAAAACGCATTGCCGTTTTTGACTGCGCTCGTACTCGATGTTCCTATTGCAAGACCGACCCCGGCATCATTAATAACAAAAGCGCCTGTGAAATTGCCGGGAAACTCCTCGAAAAACTTCGTATCGTCCATTGTGAAGATTTGTTCATCGCCGTTTACCTTGACAGGCTCTTGGACAGTCAACACGGAAGCATCGAGGTCATAAATACCATTGTCCGTTGCGCTCAATGCCTGAGTGAGCCATGCCCTGAAAAAGTGGGCATTGACATCGAACGGAAATTGATTCTGATAATAGTCGTTGAGATTATCGTCAGCATCGTCATTACTGAGTTGGCTGGTATTCGGCCTGCCTATCAATGCCCGGTATTTCGTTCTTATCTCAGCTAATGTCCAGGTCTTCGCCATCGTTTTACCTTTAGCATTTACGCAAGGACTTGCCCGCCTTTGCGAATAACATTTACATTTGTATTCGTTTTATTCGCGGGCGGGCAATTGTCCTTACATAAAGAATCTTATTGTGCTACTACCGTAACACCTTCAGCAAGTGGTACAAACGTCATATACCATGTCCAACCGCCGTTTTGAACATTGTCGGCGTCATCGGTTTGTTCGATCATGCCTATAGGGCAGAACCACGGGACCATCGTTTGGCCGCTACCGGAAGTTGTAAGGGCAAGTTGCGTTAATACCGCAGGATTCGCAATAGAAAAGACTATGCGACTCCCCCGTACCCAGCCCGTAACATCTACGCCGGTTGAAAATTCAAAATCATCGACGCCATCAAAAACAATGGTAGTTACTTCGGCAGCACCTGCCACAGTTTCGGTTACC
This sequence comes from Porticoccus sp., assembly GCA_011049795.1. The sequence continues at coordinate 3,157 of DRHD01000035.1, read as the reverse complement.
AAACCGGTAAAACTGGTAATCAGAATCGGCCCGCCTACAACATCAAATATATCAAGATCGCCGTCCAGTTTAGCAACTGATATACCGTAACTCTGACCAACCTTCAACGGCACATCAATCGCAGCCGCATTAACACCGATCGTCTGAGTATTGCCGGAGACCCGCATGAGGCCGGGGTCAAGAATCGCACCAGAAGTGTCACCGGATAAAAAGTTGTTCGTGCAAGACCCGGTTGCGTTACCTGTGAACTCAATAGACAAATTTCCAGAACTTGTATTGTTAATCGTGTTGTTATGTATATTGAGATTGGTCGGAACTGCGGCAGCACCCCAAATAGGAGCTTCGGTACATGCACCAAACATCGTACAGCCTGTGATAGTTGCGTTAGCAATAGTCGCCTCGTCAAGATTGACAAACGTGCCCGGCGCATCTGTGTTGAAGAACGTGGTATTCCTGATCGTAATATCAGTTGCAACCGTATCGACAATAATAGCGTCTGTGAACTCATCTGTACCAGCGGCTTCCCCGTCAACAAAGGCACAATCTTCAAGGACGGAACCATCACTATCGTCTTCAAAGAATACGCCGATATTGCAAGCTGTTATACCAGGTCTGATCTGTACGTTTTTGAGCGTAACCGCTGCATCAATAGTCAACATGGTGCCGTCATCGTCCATATCGAACAATGGTCTTGCAGTACCTTCACCTAATCCTATAAAAATCGTACCTGCAACATTTAACGTAACAGCGTCAGCGTTGAGGATATTCTCATTGTGGTTGATACCGATATAGCAAATATCGCCAGCACTCATAAGAGCCTCAGCCGCCTTGAGAGTTGTCTTCGCCGTCTGCCACGTAGTACCATCGCCGTTAGAACCACCATCGTCGCAATACCAGATGTTGCCGGACGTTCCAGTTAAAGTGGGATCGTGGAAGTTCAAATCCTCGTTACGTCTGACATATACCTCGTCATTGGTAGTTATTGCAGCAGAGAAATCATCATCAACAGTGAATACTCCTGTTGACGAGATATAATCCTCAATATCTCTGATTTCGCCTTCAGGGGCAGTACCGACACCGGACGAATCAAGCAAGACTATTACGGACCATCCGGTATTGAAATAATCATTGCCGAACCCGGATAAGCCGATAGACGTAAACTCATCGGCCCCACCAACATTCGCTTCGCAACTTGCACGAAAACCAACGCCGGTCAGTCCTGAGTTGATCGCAGTGATTGTACTTGCGTTCAACTGGTTAATACCGGTAACAGGCCGAAAAATCGTCACGCCTTCCTGGTCGGCTGTCGGGCTTGACCATGTATTGCTGTGAGCCGACAAAGTGCCCAGATCCATCGAAGTACCGACAACATCAGTCTGGACCGTGTTATAAGTAGCGTGTCCGGTAGCATTAGCAGTGTATTCAATGCAATGCTCACCAGCGTCAAGATTCGTGAGTACGTTCCAGTGCAGTTCCTGTTCGAGGTCGACGTCATCTGAGTGGACAATACCTTCATCGTAGTCGCCAATAACAAGGTTGTGAGTAAACGTAAGGCCATTTATCACACCGCCATCAAGATCAAGGAAGTTAGTCGCCCCGTCAGAATCAGCACTGTAGGCCGTACACCCACTAACAGTAAGCCGGTCGCTTGTCGTATTGATAATCGCCCGCAGAAACTCAAAACTCGATGTAGTCGGTTCCGGGAACTCAAGGCCAATTAAGGAACAGTCATCAGAACCATCCTCAATATCAATACCGACTGTAACGATACTGATACCCGCAAGGAAACGCCCGCCTATAACGACGACATTCGTTGCCCCGATAGCGACCGTAGAACCTGTAGCAGAGTAAGTATATGTGCCCATATCAGAGCCATTGCCGAGATGAACAATCGTAATGCCATCAACATCAGCATCCCACCCATCGGCAGCAGCAATCGTCTCGGCGTGGCCTTGCATGACATAGATAATATCGCCACGGTTGGCGGTACAAAGATTGATCGCCTCATCGAGTGTAACAACAGCACCACGAACAGAATTCCCGGTACCGGCAGTAGTAACATTGCTGTCAACATAGAATATCTTACCGGTCCCGATATTGAATCCCGAATTAGCAATGTCCGTGTTGTGCTGGGCAAACTTTTTCCTGAGCAAGATCGCAAGATCTCGTTCCGGCCGGACGGTTTGTTCCCTGATGTCCGTTACAGTGATATCTGCAACTGAGATACTCCCGAACAGAAGGACGATTACTAAAATCAAGCCTACAATGGTCTTAAACATTACGGCTCCTTTCTTTTCTTCGGCTGCCCTTGCAACCTTTGCAGCCTTTTTGCCGAGGGTGAGTTGTTCGACTTTGGCCTCTGTCAGATTTACATTGTCGATAATTCTATTTAATGCCAACGCAACTTCTTCCGACGTATCGACTTCGCCGCTTCTAACGTGTTTCATTGCCATAACTGGCCCTTTCCTAATTTGTAAATTCCCGCGTAGCCAGACTCTTCATTACTTCAGCACTTATATCGGGCGTGAGCGAGAACCGTTGTTTGATGATAGGGATATTTCGGCTTATCATACCTGTTTCGCTATCAAACTCCGCCCTGCTGTCTCTGTAGGTCAACTTCTTGAGAATGTTGATAATACACAGGGGCAGTTGATAGGATTGTCCGGGAATCAAAAAGAACGTAGGCATTGACGCCAAACCGTTCGGATTCCGCTTCGGATTCTTGCGGTCAGTGACACCGTAACCGGCGTCGTTAGAGAATTTCAGCGGATTGTTCGGAAAATCAAGCGGCTGGAAAATGACTTTCAGCAGTTTCTCTTCAGGGTCTCTCAGGAGAAACACCTGAGCCGCCGCGTTATTCTGTTCCATCGCCGACAACACGCGCTGCTCGTGGTATCTTCGTAGTGTATCACGAAGAACATCCGCACTAATTTTACTATCGACAGTCAACTGAAATTCTTCCGTTGCAAGTTCTACCAACTGTTTTCTTTGCAGGCCCTTGATACGTTGCATGAACGTAACAGGAGCTTGTGGTGCTTCTGTAGCAGTATCCATAAGTTGCTCCTTTCAAAATGTGAGTCCCGACCGTGACATGGCGAACTTCGATCAGGCTTAACTAACCGGGGACTTCGGTCCTCACATTTTGAAAGGAGCAACT